>PFGG01000020.1:57105-122380 GCA_002783405.1 bacterium (Candidatus Blackallbacteria) CG13_big_fil_rev_8_21_14_2_50_49_14
GCGGGGGGTAATTGTTGTCGCGGTTATAGCCGCCTTCGCGTGGGCGGTAATTGTTATCGCGGTTATAGCCACCTTCGCGTGGGCGGTAATTGTTGTCGCGATTATAGCCGCCTTCACGGGGGCGATAATTGTTGTCCCGGTTATAGTTACCTTCACGGGGTGGATAATGAGGATCGGAAGACTCACGTTTGTATTGGGAATTGTCAGCGGATGAATAGGTTCGATAACCCTCTGAACGCGGGCTGGTTTGATTCTGATTTACTTCTTCTTGGGAGTCCTGATATCCGGATTCATTTTCAGACGAACGATCTTGGTATGACATGGCTTTCTCTCCGGGATTGGTAATACCATTATACCCTAAACAGTGAATATTAATCAGGCTTTGAGAGGAATCTGAACAGAGCCGCCCAAAGATTCGCCCAATACAACCCGCTGACCTCGGGCAAAATCACCCGCAGCCATTTCTTTGCTGTCTGCTGGATGTAGGCGCAAAATCTCAAGAACGCCATCTCCTGTTGCGATCAAAAGACTTTGTTTCTGAATCGCAAGAACCTGCCCTGGTAAAGCTTCACCGCAGGGGAAGTCTGAAAGTTTAACCGCTTTAATTTTGAGTGGGCGGTCTCTGAAAAACGTATAGGTTTCAGGCCAAGGTTTCAAACCGCGAACACGATCATAAAGTGATTTGGCAGAATCTTGCCAATTCAATAAACCATCTTCTTTTTTCAAGAGGGGAATGGTTGTAGCTTCCGCATGGTTTTGAGGTTCAGGTTGAAGCTCACCCTGAAAATAAAGCGGAAGCGTTTCAAGTAAAAGCTCTGCGCCTAAACGTGAAAGTTTTTCAGCCAGGCTCACCCCAGTATCCTCTGGGTCTATCGGGATCGCACGTTTTTGGAGCATATCCCCCGTATCCATGCCCACATCCATCAACATGGTGGTCACTCCCGTTTCTGTTTCACCATGTACAATGCTCCATTGAATCGGAGCAGAACCCCGATACTTGGGCAAAAGTGAAGCATGAACATTGATACAGGCACGCGCGGGCAAATCCAAAACCTCCTGGGGCAGGATTTTGCCGTAAGCCACGACCACAAAACAATCGGCTTCAGCTGCTTTCAATCGCTCAAGAACTTCCGGTTGATTGCGAATTTTAGCGGGCTGAAAAACGTCAAGCCCATGGGCAAGCGCCAATTGCTTAACAGGGGGAGGCGTCAAGACCTGTTTGCGTCCGACTGGTTTATCGGGCTGAGTGACCACCAAACGAATCGGATAGCCCGCCTCAATCAAGGCCTGTAAACAGGGAACCGCAAATTCTGGAGTTCCCATAAAAACGAGCGAAGGTTTCACGCCAGGGCGACCGCCGCTTCTTCCTCATCTTCTTCGTACTCATGTACAGCAGGCAATTCACCAATCAAGATTTTGTGAATCCGATCTTTCAAAAGCGGAATTTCACGCTGTAATACAAATTCATCCTCAACCCATTCGGTAAACAAAACACCATTGAGATGATCTATTTCATGCAAAAGCGCACGGGCCAAAAGCCCTTCTCCGGTCACAGTAATGGTCTCGCCTTGGAGGTTCATAGCACGAATCACGGCCTTTTCAGGACGCTTGACATCTGTCTGCAAATCAGGAAGGCTTAAACATCCCTCAGGCCCAATCTGCTCGCCTTCGGTGCTGACCACTTCTGGGTTAACCAGGAAATAGGGTTTATCCTGATATTCATCACCACAATCGACAATAACAAAGCGCTTGGAAACACCCACCTGAGGAGCCGCCAAACCCACACCATGATAATAGTACATGCTTTCAAGCATGTCTTCGGCCAATTTAATCAACTCCCGATCAATCCGTTTGATCGGTTTTGCGGGCCGGGTCAATACAGAGGAGCCATAATATTTGAGGTCAAGAATCGCCATCGCTGATATCCTACAATTTAGTCTGATTTAGGGCTATTATAGCATAAAGCGGTCTCTTTCCTGGAAGAGAACCGCTCTGAGAATCTATGCATTACTGACGTGGAAGCTGGCTCGCCAAAAGCGCTTCCAAGGGTTCCATTGGCATTACCAAACGAATTTCAACACTGCCATCCTCCTGGCGCTTGGGCTCGCCAACTTCTTGGGCCCCTTTGATCAAGCCTTCAATTTTCTTGCGCTCAACCAGATGTTCCTGTCCCCAGACATCCAAGGACATACCTGACTCCAGACGCAGTCCATAGACAACACCTGCCAAACGGCGCAAAGCATCCGCTTTAGCCGCCCGCAAGGCCAAGAGGTACTGCTGACTGCCCTCCGTTCCCTCTCTTCCAAGCCCTTTGCCCAAAGCATGGATTTCTCGTTTTTTCCAATCAATCCAAATGCCTGTCTGAGGTTTCAGACCCGCTTGAGAATCATGACTGCCGCTGGAATAAGCAGCATCAGAGTTGGAATCCTGAGCGGCATCCTGAGCAGCGGCACAGGCCACGCCCACACAGAGAAACAAACCCAAAGCAAGAACCCATTTTGACATTTTGCACACTCCCAGAAACTAAACTGATGATTTCACTCTATAGCTAAAGACCCGTTTTAAAACGAAAAGTTTCAAACCCTAAGCCTGATATTGGTATAAATGCACATCACGTTGAGGAAAGGGAATCTCAATACCTTCTTGATCAAAACGCTCTTTAATCGCCTGTGTCAAGTCAAAGCGCACATTCCAATATTCAGAGGTAGGCACCCAGGGCCTGACCACCAAATCAACGCTGCTATTGGCAAGATCGGCTACGCCCACGACAGGAATAGGTTCTTTTAAAATACGTGAATCAGCTTCAATCAATTCCCAGAGCACTTCTTTGGTGCGCTTTAAATCTGCGCGATAACTCACGTTGACCAAGAGATCAATCCTGCGATTGGTATTGCGTGAGAAATTGACGATCGTATCACCCAATAATTTGGCATTGGGCATGGCAATCCAACGGTTATCAGCGGTATTCAGCAAGGTGTGAAAGAGATTGATCTCGACAACACTGCCGCCGACTCCGCCCACTTCGACATATTCTCCGACCTTGAAAGGACGCAGAATCAAGAGGGAAATACCCGCAGCCACATTGTTAAGCGAATCTTTCAGAGCCAAGGCGACTGCCAGGCCAATGGTTCCCAAGAGCGCGAGCACAGAAGTCATGGGGACCCCCAAACTGTTCACAGCTGCCAAGGCCACCACAACCGTTAATACCACCCGCAACATATTGCCCGAAAAAGAAATAAAAGTGGGCTCCAATTGTGTTTTAGACAGCAAATCCTTGAGCAAATTTGCCAGACGTTTACTCAACCAGAGGCCAATCGCCAGAATTAAGAGTGCGCCGAAAAACCGGGCACCATAGCCCATGGCCATTTCATTGAATTTTTTTAAATAGGGTTCCATACAACCACCTTGTCTCGAAACTCGGATCGAATTGCACAACAGTATATCAGGTTAAACTGAAGCTCAGATTCTAAAAGGCCCCTCGAAATGCGTTGAGAATCACTGCCTTTCTCAGCTAAAATGCTACAATATCACACATGAGATTAAATGCTTTTCTATTATCAACAGCCCTGATGTTACAGATTTCTCCTGCAGCCCAAGCCATTATGGGGGAAGATTATCTCATGCTCAAAACCTATTATAATCACCCCCAAAAATATACAAAAGAACACGAAGCCCGACTCTTAAAGTATGCAAAACTCCGCGTAGAAATGCATCCAGCCTATGTGCATCTTTTTGCCAATAGCCAAGGCAAAATCAACAAACAGTACTGGTCAGCGGATGGAAGCCCCTGGAACCAAACCCAAGCAGATAAAATTCGAGATACAATTATGCAGCGTAGCCCCAGTGGCTTCAGCGCCTCTACTTTAGGTCAGACTTGGTTTTACAGTGATGGGGCCCGGGTTACTTATCGCATGTCAGGTGGGCGTGTTTTCAGTATTTTGGCTGTTGACAAGGACTTTTCTCCAGGAGATCAGGGACGTTTTCCTGAATGGTTTATTCCCCAAGCCCCAGGCATAGGATTGCAGATTCCACCACTCAAGCCACCGGGAACGCAGGTCAAGCCACCTCTACCCAGATGAAAAAAAGTTTACTGAGTTCACTTCTTTTGATTTTTGCTGTGCTTCCCGCCTCTGCAGAACAGGAATGCACAGGGATTTCAAGCTATTGGTTACTCAAAGCGGAAACACCCTCAGAACGAAGCCTACAAGCCCAAACCCTGAACAAACGACTGGCGCTAATTCACAACTGGCTGCCCACAAAAACACCTCTGCCACAGCTTATTTTTGATCCTGAGCAAAAGCTTGGCAAAATTTGTTTTCATCAAACCTATCCGCTTGAAAACCAGTTGGCCTTGATTCAAAAACGTATTTTTTTTGAAATTCGCCAGCCACTTAAAGGACACCCCGATCTTTGGGCTCATACGGGTCTTCAGGGTTCTATTATCGAAAAAATCACACTCCAACCAGACCAAACGCTTGAGATTCAACTTAAACCTGAAAGCGCTGAGGTGCTTGCGCGTCTGAGCGCAGGTTTACAGGAGCAAAGGCTGGGCCTCTTTTTAGATGATAAATTGCTCTTTGCCCCTCTGGTCAAAGAAATCATTCCCCACGGCAAATTTTTGATCTCTGGCAATTTTAAACGCCAGGAACTTGAACGTCTGGCACAGGAATTGGAACTCTCTCAAGAGCCACTTGAAGCTATCGAACTGCTCGCCATTCAGAACCGTGAACTCAGCCAGACCAGCTTGAGCAGACTGCCGGAACCTGCCCGTAAACTACTCGACAAACACTATCCTGGCTGGGCATTTCCCAATGCACTCAGCGCCATAGGTCAATCACAGTATTGGCAGGAAAAACCAGAGTTTACCCCTTTTCTGGTTCAGGCAGATTTTGATGGCAATCGCACCGAAGATCTCGCAGTTCAAATTCGTTACCCTGCTGGTTCAGAAGGCCCTCACGAAGCCATCTTAATGCTGCGTTTACTGCCCTCAGGACACTACCTGCCCGAAGTTTTACAGGAAGTGTCAGCAAAAGACATGAACCCTTGGGCCTCGGCTTCGCTTTGGCGTTATCCCTCGGGAACAGAAATGTATGATTTTAACCGCCAGGAAGCGTTTCAAACCACCTACGAGACCCTCAGTCTGAGCTTCTGGGGAAAAGCCGCAGTGGCCTGGATTTGGAATGGCAAGGGCTTTTCAGAAGTCATGATTGGAGACTAAAAAACCCCTGGCTTTTGTGCCAGGGGTTGAACAGGCTTATCCTGTTAAAAGCAAGCAGTCAAAGGGCTTACACCTCTCTGCTTCGACTTCTTCAGACTACATCATGCCATTGCCGTGCATCATGATCCGCTTTTCTACTCGCATCATATCACCGCTGTGATTGCCCCCCATCATGCCATGGGGATGCATCAAAGCCATGCCCATTTCCATCATTTCGCTGCCCATCATCATTTGATCGGCATTTTTATCTTTCATGGCTTTCATCATCATCTCATTGGCCATCGTCATCATCAAATGAGAAGAATTGGGCATCATGGCCATTTCTTTGTGACAGCCCTCTTGGTACATTTTTTGGGCATCTTTCATCATCTTCATCATTTTTTCCATATCAGCCATCTCTTTGTCTGAAACTTGGAGATCGCCGACCTTGGCATGCATGATTTTGTGTTTCATTTCTTCCATCATCATCTTCATGCCCTTCATGGTCATCTGATGCATCATCATGCCTTTTTTAAGCAGCTGGGCACCCTTCATCATCATTTTGGCGTCTTTTTTCTTTGCGCCTTCTTCAATCATCATATTGCCGGCCTTCATCATATCCATGGAACGGTCAGCATAATTCTTGGCATCCATCATCTGGGTTTCTGTCATTTTGGAATGCATCCCCATACCTTGGCCTTGCCCTCCATGATGGTCTGCAAAAGCAGGTTGAACACCTGTCAGCAGAGCACTTGCAGCTAAAATTGCAAAAAAAGTTTTATTCATGGTTCGAATCCTCCGAAAGAGTGGTTTATCTTTGAATTTCGACATTCTCGACAGAAGAACCCATAGGGCCTGCGAGATACCCACGACCTGTAGAAAAGCACTTTAGCGTAAGTGGTGCGCAGTGCCTTTGGCGCTCTAAAACATTCTCCCTGAAAAAAAGTTCTTCATCTCAGGGCCAGCTACCGTTCCAGAGTACAGGACCACATTTATGCGAGAGGCCTGTCAAAGCCCCTACCACTTGTTGGCAGGATAACACGAAAACAGACAATTGAAAAAATACAGCTTGAAAACCCTGGTGAAAAGCGCACTCCAACAAATAAGGTATAATCAGTAACAATGTCTTAGAAACCGCTGAGGCTCACGATGACTGAAAATCTTTCTGATCTGAATGCCGAACTTCACCAAGCCATCATTTTACAAAAAAACGATCGTGTCAAAGCTTTGCTCAAATTGGGAGCAAACCCCAATCTGGTTTACCAATCCCAGCCCCCCTTACACTGGGCCGCCTGTTACCCCAGCAAAGCCATCATCACCGAATTGCTGAATCAAGGCGCAGATATTGATATTCGCGATACGAATTATCAGGAAACAGCGCTGTTTAAAGCCCTGCGCTATGGCCAAAACGAAATTGCCCGGTTTTTACTCACTCAGGGAGCCAAAACCCAAATTAAAAATGCCTGGGGAGAAACGCCGCTGCACCTGGCTGCATCACGTCAAGATTTGGATTTAGTTCAAAACCTGCTGGGGGATGGCCGCCATATAAACCAACGTACCTATTTTGGTCAAACGCCCTTACACCAGACAGCCATGCAAGGCAGCCTGCAAATGGTTAAATTTCTGATTGAAAAAGGCGCCAATCCCAATAAAAAAAATAATCAGGGCCTAAATGCCCTGCTGTGTTCCGTCTTTCAAAGCAAGCCCGAGATATTTGCCTATCTACGCCCCCTGGTTCGACGCTATACCGCACAAACACGTCTACAAGCCCTCAAGCTTGCACTCCAATATTTGCGTGTGGAAATGGTGGCCTACCTGCTCAAACCTGAAGATCTCAAGACCCCACTGGGCCCTGAACACCCCCTTCTCTTGGCATTAAAGGCCGGGCATACTCCCCTGCTTGATCTGCTCAAAAAACAGGGAGCGGATCTCAATGCCTTTACTCCTCAGGCGGAAACACCCCTCCATTTAGCCACTGAAGCCAATTGGTTACTGGGTGTAGACTGGCTGCTGAAAAACGGAGCCAACCCACTGGCCCGCAATGCACAAGGGCAAACAGCCCTGGCCAAGGCCCTGCAGCAAGGAAATTTGCCCTTAAGCGAAAAGCTATTAAAAGGCTGGCAAAATCCTGATCTTTGTCTGGCTCCAGGTGAATCCAGCCTGGCTTTGGCAAAAAAAGCAGGGAGCCCCGAAATAGCCCGACTGCTGCTCATGGCTGGAGCCCAAATTCAAGGCGAATCAGCCAAAACCTGGGTGGATAACACTTTTTATCTGCAAAAATCCATGCGCTTGATGGTGGAGCCTGGCAGCAGTGAATTGCCCCTCTCCTTTCTGGTAGGACTGCAAAAAAATATTGAGAGCCTGGGATTTATCCTTTCTCCTGCCCTTGCAGAGCGGATCTTGACTCTTTCAGAAAGCAGCTTCAAGGCTTTCTATGTCGATTTGATTCCCCTGCTTCAAAAAGCGGTGGGGGCTCACAAAGTCTTTCAACCTATGTATCCCAATTTCCCAGATCAGGTTCAGAAAATGCCCGATTGGGAACTGCATTTCAATGCCCTGCGGCATTATTGGGGAGATGCCATCGGGCAGCGAATCATGCCGCATTATGCAAAGCAAGAACGCCCACCCCTGGCAGAGACTTCGGCATTTAAACAACTCGATCTGGGAAATGCAGAAGATTTCCTCCAAATTTTTGTGCGCCTGCAAAAGGCCAAAATTGCCCTCAGTCCAGAAGACAAACAACTCTTGGAGTGGTTTGTCTTCAGCCGCAGAGAAACCCTGTTCAAGCTGCTGGAAGCACAGATTCCCCTGCGCGAAAATGCCGCTTTGCTGGCAGCCGCTTTGCTCACCCATCTTCACGCACCTGAACAGGCGGTGGTTTATCTTACCAACAGCACCGATGTCTTACGGCTCGCCACCGTTCTGTCCAAGGGCGATGTGAGCTTAGCTGAAAAGACAAAGTTTATCAGTTTCTCAAAAGCCCAACGCCGATTTTTACTGGCTCAATTCGAGCGAATGCAAGATCTGACAGAAGCACTGCAAAAACGTCCTGAAATCTTCAAACGCCTGGCAGAGCGCCTGCATCCAGGTGAGTACGCAAAAGCCTATCCCCAAACCTTTGCCGCCTTTCAAGCCCTACGCCAGGGAAGAAAACAGCCCTGCTTTGGACGCGCACTTGAAATGGCCTTGGCTGAGAAAAATCTCGCTCAAGCGCTGAAAGTCTTAACACCCCGACCTGGTGAATTGGCCCGCCGCTTGGATCATCTTCTGCGCATCAGCCAAGATCCTGGGCCTGTTTTAAAACAGTTTGAGCATGCGGCCAAGGGGCTTCCCAGCGCACTTTTACTCCAAGTCATGGCCCATTTTGAGTTCCGCCCCCATCCCCCTGCGCTCAGGGTCTTTTTTCCCAAGGGCGAAGTCGCAAAATTGCATGCGCTTGATACGCTTTTGCCTCCCCTTTCTACTGCAGTTTGTGCAGAAGTGGTTCAAGCCTGTAAAAGTGCGCTTCTTGCGCAATACCAGCAAAGGCCCAGCCTGGGCAAAGTTTATCTCGATCCTCACTTGAAAAATTTCAAAGTGCCCTTCGCCCTGCGCTCAGCCTCAAAAGCCCTGCGTACCGTTGCGCGGGGCAGCCGTGTGCCCTTGGGGCCGGGTTCCACACTGCGCTTTTTTATTTGGTGGAAAGACGGAAAAAACCGTACGGATCTGGATTTAAGTGCCCTGGCACTGGATCAGGATTTTGCCTATCAAACCACGCTCTCCTACTATAATCTCAAGGAATTGGGGGGCTGCCACAGTGGGGATATCACCTCAGCCCCTGAGGGAGCCTCAGAATTCATTGATCTTGAAATTGAAACCTTCCTGAAAACAGGCTGTCGCTATGTCCTAATGGTGGTCAATTCATATACAGAGCAGCCCTATTGTGATTTACCCGAATGTTTTGCGGGGTTTATGCTGCGAACAGAACCCAATAGCGGAGAAATTTATGAACCCCGCACCGTGCTGAACAAATTTGATTTAAGCGCCAATACCAAAATCGCCCTGCCCCTGATCCTGGATCTTGAAAAACGGGAAATGATCTGGACTGATTTAGCGCTTAAAAAGAACCCCAACCACGTCAACAATGTGCACGGCAACCGTTCAAACCTGTCTTTGCTCTGTCAGGCCATGACAGAATTACAAAAGCCCTCTCTTTACCAGCTTTTGAATCTGCATATAGAGGCAAGGGGAGAAAGGGTGGCCACACGTGCAGAGGCAGAAACGATCTTTGCCTTGGATCAGGGCATCACGCCCTGGGATACGGATCAGTTAATCTCAGCGTTTCTTTAAAACGGCTGGTGTTTCAAGTCGACTTCCTTGGCAGGCATCTTAAGGCGACCCAGAATGCCAGGGTAGAAACCCCTTTGAACACATTTCCACACAAGCTGATAAAAACAGAAACAGGGCAAACAAAGCTTGTCTATTTCAACTTTCATTCTGAGGCACTGGTCTATTTCAGCTCCAACTTGACAGAGCAGCCTTAAAATCAGTAGGATAAGATCAAAGTTTCTTCAGCAAACAGAGGGCTATCAGGCAGCTTCCTTCACAAAAAACTTCCAATTTTTCTAGCGGCTTGGCTCTCCCTCTGTTTCCTGGAGAAAATCACTGGGCACCCTGCTCAGGTCAATGAAGGCATCAATGCTGAGCCCTGCCTTAGCGACAAGCGCCCAGTTGAGGGGCTTGCGCCGCACCTTTCAAAGCAACGCGCAGATAAGTCGTCTGATAATCACTCAGCACCGTCAGATAAAGCTCAGGATTCAAACCCATCCGGTATTCCTGGGTACGGCATTTTTTTTGAAATTGAAAAGCCCGCTTGACATCTGCAGGTGTAATTTGGGCCTTGCTCGCCAGCACCAAAAACCAGCGCAGTTCCTGATGTTCTACAAAACCAAACTGCTCATAGGCTTTGGGAATTTTGAGCAGCATCTGTTCAATTTTCTGGCCTGTGAGGCCAAATTCAATCTCTGCCACAACCCGGTTGGTTTGGGATTCATAGAGATAGAGATGGGGATCATCAAGGCTGACAGGTTGGCCTTTCCAGCCCAAAAGCGTATTGTAATTGCGCTCCAGAAAGGGTTTGAAACTTTGCATTGAAAAAGGAGTACCTACCTGGCTCCAGGCCAGAGAGGTACTCCCCCAGGCCAGACTGAATAAAATCAGGCTGGCTATCAATTTCATCAGATGCGACGGCGGGTCTGACGGTTCTTGAGCAGTTCAACCACGCGCAAGCGGGTGGCCGCTCTTTGCAAAGCAGCCAAAGAATCAGCCGTAGACAAAGCCTTTTCACCGGCTTTTTCCATCATGCTGGACTCAGCACGCTTCAATGAATCTTTTGCTCGGAATTCGTCAATATCTGCCGCATGTTCCGCACTTTCAGTCAGAATCGTAGCGTGGTTATGGTGAAACTCCAGAATTCCACCCATGGTGGTAATAAAATCACGCTCACCCGAGCGCTGGTATTCCACAAAACCCACGTCAATTTTCATGAAGACGGGAACGTGACCCGGCAAAACACCGATCGAACCTTCAGGCCCCATAATTGAGAGAAACTCGACAGGCGAACTGAAAATGGGTCCACTCGGCGTGATCACATCCAGTTGAATTTCACGTTTAGACATCTTAAACCGCCTTACAGACTCTTGGCTTTTTCACGTGCTTCTTCAATGGTTCCCACCATATAGAAAGCCTGCTCAGGCAGGTCGTCGTGCTTGCCTTCCAGAATTTCCTTGAAGCTGCGAACCGTGTCTTCGAGTTTGACATAGGCACCAGGGAAACCTGTAAAGATTTCTGCAACGTGGAAAGGTTGGCTCAAGAATTTCTGAAGTTTACGGGCACGGGCCACAGCCAGTTTGTCTTCTTCAGAAAGCTCTTCCATCCCCAGAATCGCAATAATATCCTGCAATTCTTTATAGCGCTGCAGAACCTGCTGAACACCACGGGCGGTATTGTAGTGATCTTCACCCAATACTTCAGACTTCAGAATCTGAGAAGTGGAGTCCAGGGGATCCACGGCGGGATAAATTCCCAACTCAGAAATCTTACGTGAAAGTACAGTGGTGGCACCCAAGTGCGCGAAAGTGGTAGCAGGGGCGGGGTCAGTCAAGTCATCCGCAGGAACGTATACGGCTTGAATCGAGGTAATTGAACCCGATTTGGTAGAGGTAATCCGCTCTTGCAGGGCTCCCATTTCAGTTGCCAGTGTGGGTTGGTATCCTACCGCTGAAGGCATACGGCCCAAAAGCGCAGAGACTTCAGAACCTGCTTGGGTGAAACGGAAAATATTGTCTACGAAGAGCAATACGTCCTGATTTTGGACATCACGGAAATACTCAGCAACTGTCAGACCACTCAGCGCAACGCGCATACGGGCTCCGGGAGGCTCGTTCATCTGACCGTAAACCAGGGCCACCTTGTCGAGAACGTTGGAGTCCTTAAATTCATGGTAAAGATCGTTTCCTTCACGGGTGCGTTCGCCTACACCGGCGAATACAGAGACCCCACCGTGCTGTTTGGCGATATTGTGAATCAATTCCTGAATCAATACGGTTTTGCCTACACCGGCCCCGCCGAAAAGACCGATTTTACCGCCTTTGGGATAGGGAGCGAGCAAATCGATAACTTTAATACCGGTTTCAAAGACCTCAGGTTCAACGGTCAGATCGACCATATCGGGGGCATCGCGGTGGATCGAGGAAGTGGTTTCCGCTGAAATCGGACCCGCTTCATCCACAGGCTCACCAATCACGTTCATGATCCGGCCCAGGGTCGCATCCCCTACGGGAACTGAAATGGGGTGTCCTGTATCGTGTACCTTCATGCCACGTTGCAGACCATCGGTAGAAGACATGGCAACCGTACGTACGCCATTGTCACCCAAATGTTGCTGCACTTCGGTAATCAAATCAGATTCGCCATTGCCACGCACAATACGCAGGGCGGAATAAATTTCGGGCAGGTCTCCACCGGCAAAAGAGACGTCTACAACGGGGCCCATGATCTGAGAAATCGTGCCGATTCTTTCAGTTTTGACTGCAGTGTCTGTCATAACTTCTTATCCTTTTTATGCTTCGTAGTTTACTTAGAGAGGGCTTCAGCGCCGCCCACCACCTCGAGAATTTCCTTGGTGATATAAGCCTGACGCACCTTGTTATAGAGCAAGGTCAAGTCGGCCAGCAAGTCATCCGCATTCTTGGTCGCTGAATCCATCGCGGTCATACGGGCAGCCAGTTCACTGGCAGAGCTTTCCAGCAATGCACGGTAAATCTGACGTCCTACATAACGGGGCAAGATACTCTGCAACAAGGTCAGAGGATCTGGCTCATAGAGATACTCTCCTTTGACAGGAGGTAAATCTTCAGGAGGCACCACAGGCAAAAGCTCAAGGGCCGTGGGCTGGTACTGCAGCATGGAAACAAAATGGGTATAAAGCAAAACCACCTTATCCACCTTCTGCTCAACAAAAGCAGAAGTTACGGCTTCCATCAGCATTTCAGCCTCTGTATAAGTCGGAACGGCGGGCAATTGGCTGTAACGGCCTAAAATTTCAAACTCACCACGACGGAAGAATGAAATGGCTTTATTTCCCACCAACCAGGCCTTGGGGGTTTGGCCCGCAGCACTGATTTCCTGCATCTGCTGCAGAGCAAAACGGAACATATTCGAGTTATAGCCTCCGCAAAGCCCCTTATCAGCAGTCACAATCAGAAGTCCTACATTTTTGACTTCACGGTGTTCCAAAAGAGGCTCGTTCAAATCTTCATCGGCCATTTTATCAGCCACAAACTGAAAGATTTCTTTCAGTTTCTGGGCGTAAGGTCGGGTCGCCATGACCCGTTCCTGAGCACGTTTCACCTTTGCAGCCGCCACCATTTTCATGGCTTTGGTAATCTGCTGGGTTCCCTTCAGGCTTTTGATTCGGTTGCGTATATCGCGTGTACTGGGCATTTTTAAATCCTACTTCTTAAACACGCTGGATTTAAAGGCACCGATCACCTGCTTGATTTTGGCTTCGGTATCATCAGTCAACTGACCGGTTTCAGAAATCGTGGTTTCAAGATCGGGATGAGAAGTATCCAGATAGGCAAAGAGTTCCTTACGGAAACGCTGCAAATCTTTCACATCGATATCGCTGACCAGACCGCCCGTGACCATATAAATCTGAAGCACCATTTTGCCCAGAGAGAACGGAGCGTTTACAGGCTGTTTCAGGGTTTCAGTCAAACGTTGACCTTGGGCCAACTGATCTTGGGTGGCCTTATCCAAATCGGAAGCAAACTGGGCAAAAGCTGCCAGTTCACGGAACTGAGCCAATTCCAAACGCATCTTACCCGCAATCTTTTTCATGGCTTTGGTTTGGGCTGCGCCCCCTACACGGGAAACGGAAATCCCGGAGTTGATCGCAGGACGCACACCGGCGTTGAAAAGGTCGGTTTCCAAGAAAATCTGACCATCGGTAATTGAAATAACGTTGGTGGGAATATACGCAGTCACGTCATTCGCCTGGGTTTCAACAATCGGCAGAGCGGTTAAAGAACCGGCACCCATCGCATCGCTCAATTTGGCGGCGCGTTCCAGCAAACGGGAGTGAAGATAGAATACGTCACCGGGATAGGCTTCACGGCCAGGAGGACGGCGCATCAGCAGCGACATTTCACGGTAAGCCCAAGCCTGTTTGGTGAGGTCATCGTAGACCGCCAAAACGTGCTGGCCTTTGTACATAAAATACTCACCCATGGCACAACCGGCATAGGGAGCCAGGAACTGCAAAGCTGGAGCCGCGTTGGCAGGCGCAGAAACCACGATGGTATAGGACATGGCATCATGATCTTCGAGAATCTTGACCACGTTGGCTACGGTAGAAGCCTTCTGACCGATGGCAACATAAACGCAAAGGCAGTTCAAACCTTTTTGGTTGATAATTGCGTCAATCGCAACAGAGGTTTTACCTGTCTGACGGTCCCCAATGATCAACTCGCGCTGACCACGGCCAATGGGGGTCATGGCGTCAATCGCGGTTAAGCCTGTCTGCAGGGGTTCATGAACAGATTTACGTTGAATAATCCCAGGGGCGGGAGATTCTACCAGACGGGTGCCGCTGGCAGCAATCGGGCCTTTGCCATCGAGGGGGTTGCCCAAGGGGTCAACCACACGGCCCAACAGGGCTTCACCGACGGGAACTTCAACCACGCGACCGGTGGTTTTAACAGTATCCCCTTCTTTGATGGTGCGGCCATTGCCGAAAATTACGGCGCCGACACTGTCTTCCTCAAGGTTAAATACCATTCCGACAATGCCATTGCCAAAGTCAAGCAGTTCGCCCGCTTTCGCAGCTTCCAGGCCATAAATACGGGCAATCCCGTCACCTACGCTCAATACGGTTCCGGTTGAGGTATCGGTTAATTCACGTTCATATTTTTTAATTTGTTCTTTGAGAATACTGGTAATCTCATCAGGTTGAATGCTCAGCATAGGATCTCCTTGGTGTTCATTTTCGTTCGTACGTGTACTAGGCCAGCGTCTGCGCGAGCCCAGCAAGTTGGGTTTTGAGCGAGCCATCGATCATGCGATCTCCGATTTTAATACGCACTCCGCCCAAAATAGAGGGATCGGTTTCACAGCGCATTTCAACGGTTTGACCCAGATAGGCTTCCAGTTCTTTTTTGAGAATCTTCTCGGTTTTGTCTACCAGTGGAACAGCGGTAATCACCTCTGTCACCACTTTTTTGTGCAACTGATTGAGCAGGCGCTGATATTCATCAGCAATTTCTGCCAGATAGTTTTCACGCTTTTTATCTACCAAAAGGAAAAGAAAATGAAGCATTTCAGCAGGGACTTTGGCGGCGAAAAGATTTTTCAGCACAGCGTGCTTATCCGCTTTTTTGATCACAGGATGCAAGAGAATGCGACTTAAATCAACATTTTCTTGAATCAAAGCCACAATCTCATGCAAGGTTGCGCCAAATTCATCTTCTTTTTTCAATTCATGCGCCAAGCCAAACAAGGCCTCTGCATAGCGCTCAGAAATGACTTTCTGCTTCATGATTTAAACTCCTTGAAATCCTTGAGCGAGAAGGCAAAGCTCTCAACAAGGCTGGCATGACCTGATTTATCAAGTCGCTCGGAAGCCAACTCCTGGGCTGCCAGCGTGACTTGGTTCACCAATTCAGCACGCAGACGCAGTTTCAGGTTATGAAACTCCTGGTCAATCTGACGGTCAACGCGCACGCGCAAAGCCTCGATCTCACGGGTGGTATCTTCTTTGATTTTACGGGCCGCAGCTTCGCCACGAACTTCCGCTTCCTGGCGGATATCAGCGATTTGCGCTTCTACTTCCGCCATTTTGTGGGTGTGAGACTCTAACTCACGGTTGATATCCGCCAAACTCTTTTCGGCTTCTTCAACGGTACGGGAAATGCTCTCTTGCTTTTTATCCATGGCCTCAGAAAAACGAGGCACCACAAATTTCATAAGCAAAAATAAGAGAATTCCGAAATTCAGTAAAGAACAGATGATCAGGATTATCATGAGCCAATACTCGCTTCATGCTTGGTTTCAAGGCTGGTCAGCCGGGTAAAGATGGCATCAGCCAGTACACTGACTTCTTTGCCAAGCGCATCACGAAGCGAATTTTCCTGAGCCGTAATCTGCTCACGGGCTTCATTCATGCGCGCATCCATTTCAGCGCTGATCTTGCTCATCTGAGCTTCACGTTCCTGTGTGGCAGCAGCCACTTTGGAAGAGACCAATTCAAAGGCCTCTTGGCGGGCAGAATCTAATTTCTGCTGATAACCTTCACGCATGGTTTTCAATTCATGCATGCGACTATCTGCGGATTTGCGCGCACTGTCGACAGCTTCACGACGTTCATTCTGAATACGAATAATCGGCTGAAAAAAGATTAAGTTAAGAATAGCTAATAAAAAGACAAAATTAAATGCCTGGATTAAGATTGTTGCATCGAATTCAACCACGTATGATCTACTCCAAATCTGCTACAGTTGTTGATGGTGAATTATAACACCCTTTATCCGGGATCAGCCAGAGAATGAAAGCGTGAGTCTCAGGCTTGGCATAAATTCTTTGCTTCAGATTCCATAAAAAAAAAGACTGGATTCAAATTTGAATTCAATCTTTTTTTTCTGAAAGTGTCAAAAGCCAGCAAAAAATAAACCGGCTATCAAGCGCTCTTTATCTAAAAAGTGTATTAATATCATCCACAATCGCATTGTGGGTACTGATAATTTTAGAAATCGCAGCAAAGACTTTCTGCGCCAAGCCCAACATCGGCACGTATTCAGTCAGTGAAGCGGTTGAGGTTTCAAGTGAAGATTGCACCACCCGTGAAGATTGACGCTCTTGCCAAAGATTTTTAATCTCAACAGCAGCATTTTTCAAAACACCTACACTGAACAAATCACCCGCTCTGAGCTGGTTGTATTTGCCTTTGAGATCAAAGGTCATGTCATGAACCTGAAGCTCATTGAACTGGTTGCGAACACTCAAATAGCCGCTGAGGTCGTCACCCGCACCGCCCAAATCAAAGGTTGCGAGCGTGCCATTGACAGAAAAAGTAACGACCTTTTCAGCACTCAAAGAGACAGCAATTCTGGCAGTATTTGGCAATGCCGACAAAGCAGCTCCAGAGCCAACGGTAGCAATCACAGGCATGGCCACAGGGCCAGCGATCTGAAAAGAGGTAGCAGGGGGATTGTAGCCATCGGCCTGCTGAAAGAGGCGCACGGTACCCGCAACAGGATCATAACGCAGGCTGAAACCACCCGAGCGTAAATCATGGGAATCTTTTTGACCAAAACCAATCACAATTTGAGAACCTGCTTCATTGGAGACCTTTACATTCATCTCCATTTCAAACTGCGTGGTCTGGCGACTTTCGCCCAAGACCATACCGGCAGAACCTGTAATGTTTTGAGACCGGATAAAGCCATTGACCTTGTCATGAAAATAGGTGGGTACGGGGGTAATCAATTGGCTGATGGGCATCGCCGTGGTATAGGTTCCCCCGCCAATATCCAGCACATCAAATTTGGCATTGGTGCTGTTATCAATATCCCGTCCACTCTCTAAAAGGGTTTCAAGAACCCCATTGCCATTGGTATCGTTAATGGGGTTTGAAGCTTTGTTAAAGTCGATTTGGAAAAACCGACGCAAGGCATTGCCATTCGCTCCACCCAATATAATATTGGTATTGTCACCCACCGCAATCTGTTCATTGCGAATCACCAAATGGTCGGCCACCTGATCAAAATAGGCACTGACGCGCCCCCCAACCGTGGCTCCATAGGCATTGATCGCAGTCACAATATGGTCGATCGAATTGGTGGTGGGGTTAAATTGTGTCCCCACCCCCAACGGGTTGAAGAGATTAAAATTAAAAAGCCCATTCACACCCAAATCAATCGAAAAATCAGTATTGGTCCCCACAGGAGAGGGAGGAACCGTGACAAAATTGGGGTCATTGACCGAAGCCAGGATATCGGGGTCATCGTAAATATAAGTCACCCCATCGGTGGTCGATTCAAAGGAGTTTTGCACCCGCAAAGGCAGATCACCATCCACCTGAAAAACCGTAGAGCCATATTGAGACATCAAAAGTCCGTCACGATTGGCCACACTGACCAACATAAAAGATTTATCGCCATGTTTCAGCAATTCTTTTGAATAGCCATCAACACTGAAAATATCGGAACGATCTGAAACATCTTTGCGAATAAACTCTTCACCACTTGAAACCACTTTCAAGCCCGCGCTGTTGACCAGAAAACCGTTCTGATCCCAGTGAAACTCACCATCTCGGCTTAAAAAGTAGCGTCCAAAATTATCCGCCAAGACGAAAAAGCCTTCACCTTGAATCGCAAAATGAGAAGAAGATTCAGAATTAACAATCGAGCCCTGGCCCCATTCAATCGTCGTGGCCTGAACTGAGAGGGTAGAAGGAGGAGCGTCGAGAACTTTATTGGTAGTGGTTAACTGACCCAAGCCATCTGACAGACTGATACGGGTAGGCTTAAAACCCGTACGCGAAGTACCTTCCATATTCGAGTTAATCATGCCGATCCAGGAGTTGACCGCAAGCAGTGAATTGACGCCAATTTTATCAAGAGACATGTGTGTTGCCTTTCAAATACTGAAAATAGGAGCAGAAAAACCCTAGTATCATTTTAGCGTTTCGCACCTGATAGAAGTTGATTACTTATCAGGAATTTAAACACAAAAAAAAAACAAATGCAATTTTTAACAAAAATTTAAAATCTATCTCAACAAGGAATTCAGGTCATCGATCATTGCATTATGCGTAGAAATCACCTTCGAAATCGAAGCAAAAACTTTTTGTGCCAAGGCCAACATCGGCACATATTCCGTCAAAGAAGCCGTGGAGGTTTCCAAAGAAGATTGAACCACCCGTGTACGCTGACGTTCCTGCCAACGCTCCACGATTTCGACATTGGCAATATTGGTTTGGCTCATACTGACGATGTCTCCGGTGCGAGAGACATTATAGGGTTGATGAAAATCGGCCTGTAAATTGTAGATCTGCATGACATTGGCCGTGTTGCGAATGGTAAGATAGCCCCCAATATCATCGGCAGCCCCCGAAAGATCAAAAACAGCGGTATTGCCATTCATACTGACTGTTAAAATATGCTCCGGGCTCATCGAAAAAACCAGCCGTCGCAGGGGGTCTGCAGCTGTAGGGGGAGAACCCGCTGAAGCCATCGGAGGCAGGGCCAGAGTTTGCAAAACAATACTGGTACCATTGGCATCTTTTGGGTTTTCAAGCAAGGTAAGCGTACCCACCGAAGTATCATAGACCACACGAAAACCCGTAGAAAAAAGCTGGTGGGGATCATTCTGACCAAAACTGAAGGTCAGAAATCCGGCCGAAGCCTTCATATCCAAAATCACATCAAACTGATTGGTCTCCTGAGACTCACCAATCACCATCGCGCCACGGCCCGCCACCGAAGCATCCGACTGCAAAAAACCATTGGCTTTGTCATGAAAATAAGTCGCAGGAAAACGGGGAGACTGACTGAGAGATTGGATACTGGCATTTACATCTGCGGCAACCAAATCCAGGGCCAAGCGTTTGGCACTGTTATCAATATCTTTATCACTCTGCATCATCGATTCAAGGTTGCCATCCAGATCAGCATCATCGATGGGATTGGTTGCCAGGTTTTGGCCAATTTGAAAAAATTTGCGCAAAGGTGTGGCATTGGGGCCATAAAAAGCAATCTGCGTATTGACTACCCCACCGCCTATATTTTGCTCATTGCGAATAATCAACTGATCGGTATTGGGGTCAAAAGCAGCAGAAACTCTTCCGCCAACAGTGGCTCCATAGGTATTAATCGCATTCAAAATATGTTGAATCGTATTGGTGGCCGGATTAAAATCCAAAGGCGTGGCACTGGGAAAAGGGCCACCCGCCAAAGGGTTATAATCGCGAAAATTCATAAAGCCATTGTCGCCAAAATCAATCGAAAAATCCGTATTGGAACCCGCTGGGAAGGGGGGAATCGTGACAAATCCCGGCGCATCTACAGAGGGCAATTGATCGGGGTCATCATAGAGCAGGGTCAGTCCATCGGTGGTTTCGGTCATGTCGTTGCGAATCCGCAGGGGCAATTGGCCATCAATCGAAAAGACGGTCGATCCATACTGGCTCATCTGCAGGCCATCACGATTCGCTACATCCACAATCAAAAGTGATTTATCGCCATAGCGCAGCAGCTCCTGAGAAGCCCCATCCGGTTGAAAAAGATCTGAACGGTCCTGTTTGGCCAGGCGGATAAAATCCTGCCCGCTGGAAATCACTTTTAAGCCCGCACTGTTGGTCAAATAGCCATTGCCATCCCAATGAAACTCACCATCTCGTGTCAGATAATAACGGCCAAACTGATCCGCCACCACAAAAAATCCTTCACCCTGTAAAGCAAAATGACTGGATTGTTCAGAATTGACGATCGCACCCTGGCCCCATTCCAAAGAGGTGGCCTGTACATTCAGGGTTGAGGGGGGAGATTCAACCCCTCTTACAGCAGTTAACTGCCCCAAACCATCGGAAAGAATCGGACGCACGGTTTTAAAACCTGTACGAGAGGCCCCTTGAAGGTTGGAATTGATTAAGCCTATCCAGGAGTTAACCGCTAAAAGCGAGCGAACACCTACCTGGGAGAGCGACATACATCACCTGCCTGCAAAAATTCAATATTTTATAATATTAGTCAAGGAGCGAAAATAAAGCAATCCAGTTTGGCTCAGGCTTTTGCCGCACGCAGACGTTGGCGAACCACTTCATACATGGCCAGGGAAGCAGCAACCGAAGCATTCAAGGAGCGATCCCCCTGCATGGGGATATGCACAAGACGATCACAATGATTGCCCACATTGGGCCTTAAGCCTTTGTGCTCACTGCCCACCACCAAAGCCACGGGTCCGGTCAAATCCGCGTCAAAATAACTTTCTTTGGCATCAAGCGCAAAGCCTGTACTCCAGATATTCAGTTCCTGTAAATCTTCAAGCGCCCGACTGAGGTTGGTGACCTGCACCACGGGAATATTTTCAATTGCGCCAGCAGAGGCCTTGGCAACCCCCTCGGTCAAACCCGCTCCCCCGTGCCGGGGAATAACCACCCCATCTGCGCCTGCGGCTTCTGCGGTTCGCAAAATGGCGCCCAGATTGTGAGGGTCCTGAACTTGGTCGAGCAGAATGACAAAGGGATCTCCGTCTTTGTCTTTCAAGAGCTGACAAAAGGCTTCCCAATCGAGATATTCATAAGACCCTGTGTCCGCCACAATGCCCTGGGCCTGAACGCCCGGACACAATTTTTGAATTTTTTCAGGGGGCACCACCTGCACCGGCGTACTGCGCTCACGGGCTAAAATCTGAAATTCTTTGAGCATGCGGGGCTCAAGATTATTGGCCAACCAAAGTTTATAAACTGGCCGCTCACTTTTTAAAGCTGAACGAACAGGGTGCTTGCCATAAATACGTGAAATCTGGGCTTCATTTGTTTCATTCTCTTCATACGTCATCTTCAAGCGGCTCCAATTCTACCAAAACCTGGCCAGTACTGACTGAATCACCCGCTGCACAGTGAATTTTCATCACCCGTGCAGCAAAAGGCGTCATCAAAGCAGTCTCCATTTTCATAGACTCCAAAATCACGGCAGAAACACCGGCCTCAAGTGTTTGCCCCTCTTCAACCTGAACCTGAAGCACCTTGCCCGTGAGCGGGGCTTCCAAATGATTAGAAACCGGATCTTCGGGCTGATGTGCTGAAGCCTTTTTCTGACGTTCGAGCAGATAGGTCTGGCCTTGAAAGCTCAAGAGCAGATGATTGCCTTCTTGTACGGCATGCACCAACGAAACCTGACTGCCCTGGCGAACCAAAAAGGTCCCGGCCTCTAATTCCTGAACCGACACCGTCTGTGATTCTGCCTCAGCGCTAAAGAGAAACTGCTGATCCTGCCACTTGCCATCCAAGTCATAGAGACTGTGGTGGTGTTTAAAGACAGGCATTAATACTTGCCCCCGCCACTGGCTTTGGTGCCCGTTGCAATCGCAATACTGGCACTGGCGCCAATTCGGGTCGCTCCGGCCTGAACCATTTTAATCGCGGTTTCACGATCGCGAATGCCACCCGAAGCTTTGACTTCCATATCGGGTCGAATCGTTCTGCGCATCAGGGCCACATCCTGCTCGGTCGCACCGCCTGGGCCAAAACCTGTTGAGGTTTTGACAAAATGGGCACCGGCCTTTTCAGAAAGCTGGCAGGCAATGACTTTTTCTGAATCACTCAGCAGTGCGGTTTCAAAGATCACCTTAACCGTATTGCCTGAAGCAGCCTGAACCACTGCACGAATATCTTCTTCGACCAACTTCTCTTTGCCACTCTTGAGGGCCCCCACATTGATGACCATGTCAATTTCCTGAGCACCATTGGCTACCGCATGTCGGGTTTCATCGGCTTTGGTCTGGGAATCAGTCGCACCCAAGGGGAAACCGATCACTGTACAGACCTTAACAGGCGTGCCTTTCAGCAATTGTGCACAGAGCGAAACCCAGGTCGGGTTCACACAGACCGAAGCAAAACTGTATTCTTTGGCTTCGGCACAGAGCTGTCGCACCTGGGCTTCGGTAGCTTCAGCTTTCAAGAGGGTATGATCGATCAAGGGGGCCAAATCAGCGGGAACCGGATGCATTCCCAAACTGGTTGCCACACGCTGGGCTCCGGCCTGAACCAGACTACGCACCCGGTCTGTACAGGCCGTCGCACAATTTCCATGCAATTCACAGCCTTGGCAATTGGCGGGTAAAGCAGGAGCGGCCTTCACACCTGCACCGGCAAGCGGCTGAGAAATATTCAAGGGCAAAGGAGGCAAAGGCAAAATATGTTCAAGATCGGTCAGACGTCCCAATTTAACACCCAGGGTGCTCAATTTTTTGCCCAAATCAGCCTCATGCTCCAACAGAAAATCGTCAAGCAACAAAGCTGTCTTGCTGCGGCTCAGGGCCTCGACCACCAAAGCAGAAACAAGATTTTCACGGTTCATGCGGCTGATCTGCTGCATCAAGGTTCGGTTGGCCCCAACAATCGCCACACGGTCGACACTGTCGAGCAGGGCTTTGGCCTGGCCAGGACGGGCTTCAGGCGAAACAAAGCTCACTTCCAAGCCCTGGGCCGCAAAGGGCGCTCCGGTCCACAGGCCCTGGGCCCATTTGGGTGCCAAAAGCTGTAAGTGGGCACGGGATTTCCATTTTCCCAATTTGGCCAGAACAGGTTGCAGATCCAGATCTGATCGGGAAAAAACGATCAGCACCCGGCTGTAGGGAATCGCAGGAGAATGAGGAGCCTGCCCCAGATAGAGTTCTGCGAGCAATTCACGGGTTACTTCTTCAGCAATTTTTTCAATATTCATAGTTTATTTCCCGAATCCATAAATTTGCTTTTCAAGATGAAGAATTTTGTCGATTCGTTTCTGATGGCGCTGTTCAAAACTTGTCTCGAGCCAGACTTTCACGATTTCCTGGGCCAATCCGGGCCCAACCACCTGTGAACCCAGGGTCAAAATATTGGCCTGGTTGTGCGCACGGCTGTTGCGCGCCATATAAATATCATTGCAGTTTCCAGCCCGCACACCCGGCAGTTTATTCGCGACAATCGCACTGCCAATGCCTGCACCATCTACAATAATGCCCAAAGGGAATTGCCCCTCGGCCACGGCCGCTGCCACCAGAAAGGCGAAATCCGGATAATCTACCGCCTCGGTACTGTGCGTGCCAAAATCTACCACTTCATAATGAAAGGTATCTTTAATATATTGCTTGAGTTTTTCTTTCAGTTCGTAACCGCCATGGTCACTGCCAATTGCCAGTTTCATGCTCTGTAACCTGCGCTTGAGATAGGCGGGCCAGACCCGGCCTGCCGCAGGGTATCTTAGCACGGAACCGGGCTTGCGTCACGCTCCCGGCATCAAAACCAAGTTTGGAAAAACTTGAAAGCATCGATCCTGAAATTTTGAAAACTTATCGCTTGAAAGCGATAAAATAAGCTAGCATAATTGAATAAAAAATATCATAATTAATGAATATAATAAAAGAGCAGGCAAAAAGTTTTTGAGACAAGGTATGCCCCCTAAAAACCTCATCCTGGGATGGTTCCTGATCACCGTTTTGCTTTGGGGTTGCAATAGCCCTGAAGAAGTCAAGCCAACCCCTTCAGCAACCGCTCCAGCTGCCACAGCAACGGCGGGAACCCAAACCTCTGCAACCCCCACAGCTTCTCCCAGTCCAGCCATTGCTTACAGTGAAGTTTTCAGAATTACCTATTTCAGTTGCCTGCCCTGCCATAACCGCAAGACCTTGCCCCAGGTCATCGAAAGGGTCAAGGCTGCGCATTTTGATACCGTCGATGGCGAAGACCGTTTGCGTGTTCTGGCTGAACTCGAAGGCTTAAAAGACCGTCAGGACAAAGGAGAAGCTCTCGGGTTCAGCAGTGGCCAAGAAGAACTCATGCATTTGTTTGGTGGCATTCCAGGTGGTTTTTATATCATGCTTGAAAGAGGGGTGATGCCCCCGCCGTGGGCCCCGGATCTGATGCAAGCCATTGATTGGCCCAATTATGAACGCCTGAGCATTGAGAACCGAGCCAAACTTTTGCAATTCGCCAAACCTCATTCTGAGAGGTATATCCCATGAAAAAACAATTCACTCTGCTCTCTTGCCTGGGGCTTTTGGCCTGTACTCCCAATCCGCTTGAGAAACAAAGCCAACCCAGCCCCCAGGCCTCGGCTTCAGCCAGTGCAAGCGCCAGTGCCAGTGCCAGTGCCAGTGCCAGTCTGCCGCCCATTTCTTCGGAAGATTTGGCGCTGATCACGGAGGCCAATCTTCATTTTCAGGCTTTAACAGCCAAAACCACGCCCAACCCAGATCAAGTAGCATTGGGAAAAATGCTCTTTTACGATCCCCGCTTGTCAATCAACAATAAGATCAGCTGCAAATCCTGCCACAATCTTGAGAGCTTTGGTGTCGACAACCGCGCCACTTCCCTGGGCCATGTTTCACAAACCGGAACCCGCAATGCCCCCACGGTTTTAAACGCCGTCTACAATAAAACCCAGTTCTGGGATGGCCGCGCCAAAGATCTGCAAGATCAGGCCGGACAACCGATTTTAAACCCCTTGGAAATGGCCATGCCCAGTGAAAATGCAGTGATTCAAAAACTGTCAAAGATCTCAGGTTACCGCGACTCCTTTCAAAAGGCCTTTCCAGGTCAGGAAAATGCACTGACCTATGCCAATCTGAGCCTGGCCCTTGCCCGTTTCGAAGAAACCCTGATTACGCCAGGACGCTTTGATCAATTTCTGCAGGGAGATGGAAAAGCCCTGAACGACGCAGAAAAAAAAGGGCTCAAAGCGTTTATGAACAAGGGTTGCGTCGCCTGCCACAATGGCCCAGGCCTGGGCGGCGAAAGTTTTCAGAAATTTGGAGTAATTGCCCCCTATCCCCACCAGACCGATCCTGGGCGCTATGAAGTGAGTAAACTTGAAAAAGATCGCTATCTGTTCAAAGTGCCTTTACTTCGCAATATTGAACATACCCAGCCCTATTTTCACGATGGGAAAATCGCCGATCTCAAAGAAGCTGTGCGGATCATGGCCAAAACTGAATTTGGGGATGACTATAGCGAAGCCCAAATTGAAGAACTGGTCACGTTTCTGAAAAGCCTGAGTGGCCTTGTGCCTGCAGAAGCCAAAGCAGCGCCTGTTTTGCCCCCATAAATCACAAGCCAGAAAAGCTGCGCCCCAAGGCCACACAATCAGCTTCCTGAGTCAGGCATAAAGGGGGTGATTTTGAAGATATTCGGCAACCTCAGGCAGCACCGATTTCTGCCAACCCGATTGCCCTGTTTGCAGGGCTTCACGGATCTGTGTCGAGGCGATGGGTTGATCAAAGGCTAGAAAGTGACAGTGTTCTTTCCAAGTCTCAGCCGCTTGAGCGGCCTCAGGCCCAAACCCCAGCGAATTTTTGCGCCCGCAAACCCACAACTGGGTTCCCTCTGCAAAAAGCCGCTCAAGCCCTTCGCTGAGCCCGCCGCTTAAACTTTGGTAATAGCGGGGTTCAAACACCCGGTAGTAGAGGTCTTCTCCACAGACAAAATCAAGCTGGGTGATCTGACCCTCAGCCCTGAACAATTCAGCGGTCTGGTAAAGTGCCGGTGTGCGCGTCAAGGCAACCGGCCAGTTTTGAAAAGCCAACATGCTCAAGCGGTGCGCCAGATTATCAAGCGCGGCAGTCCCTTTATCCGCATTGTTGAGACTGATCTCAAGCACAGGCAAAAGCTCTGGCTGCTCGCTCAAAACGGCCTGTGGCATGGCCAGATGCGCCAAAGTGACAGGGTTAAAGGAACCCTTGTGAAGCAGAATGTTTTTACCGCGCAGAAACTCAAGCGGACGCATAGGCAGCAAGCGCCCGGCTTGGGGTAAAAACAAGAGCAGGCCATGTGGCTGTTTCTGCATCAACTGACCTGCTTGCAGATAGGTTTGAAAGGGTGATTCATGCCAGGCCAGCCACACATCAAGCTCAAGCCCCACAGGTATCTCAAGCGTCTCCAGTACCAGCCCATCCTCTTGCGCCAACTGGGCCAGTAAATGCACGCCCAAAACCCCCAGCGCGAATTGTTGTTCCAAACGCTCAGCTTGTTTCAAGCGCAGATGCAAGGTCCAGCCACGACCGTCAGAAAGCGCCAAAGCCAACCAGGCATGGCAATCTCCCTGTGCCATGCCTGAACGAACCGCGCCACTGATGGCCAGAGAGAAAAATTTATCGGCTGTGCTTAAATTCTTACGCGCCCAGCTCTCAACCGTGCTTTGGGCAATCGAGCGACTCTGTTCTCCATAAAAAGTGACTTGGATTTCTTTGGCATAGGAACAACGCCCTGCCCAAAGCGTTTGAGAGGCACCGGAAACGGTCTGCAAAAGCGTTTGAATCCAGCCCCCTGTTCCGACTTCTTCAAGCACGCCATGCCAGGGGGAGGCATGCAAAGCAAGAATCTCAGGCTCTAAAGCCTGGATTTGTGTTTCAAGTGCAGCATTTTTTTCTGTGAAGGCCATCCCAAACCTCTCATTCTCAGGTTCAAACTATGACAGGCCCATCCAATAAACGTCAAGCCCGAGGAAACCCCCTGCCTCAAACCCTCATCCGATGCTAAGATACTTCTTTTGGAGGTAAGCAGTATGCAAGACAAACCCGGTGTTTTACTCGTCAATCTCGGTTCGCCCGATTCTCCCCAGGTGCCCGATGTTCGCCGCTATCTGGATGAATTCCTGATGGATGAACGGGTGATCGATATTCCCTGGCCCTTAAGAGCGTTGCTCGTGAAAGGCATTATTCTCAATACCCGTCCTGCCAAATCTGCCGAAGCCTACGCCAAAATCTGGACCGAAGCAGGCTCCCCCCTGGTGCATATCAGTGAGCAGGTACAGCAGAGCGTTCAAACTCAAAGCACCATCCCGGTTGAATTGGCCATGCGCTATGGCCGCCCCAGCATTCGCCAGGGCCTTGAAAAACTCCAGCAACAGGGCGTCAACCGCCTGCTGCTGATTCCTCTTTACCCCCATTACGCCATGTCGAGTTTTGAAACCGTGGTGGAAAAAGTAAAAGCCGAACTCAAGGCTCTCAACTACACCCCCACACTTAAAGTCTTTCCCCCCTTTTACAATCACCCCCGCTATATCGAGGCCTTGGTCGAAAATACCCGCCCTTGGCTCGAGGAACCTTACGATCTGCTGGTTTTCAGCTACCATGGCATTCCCGTCAGGCATCTGGTCAAGGCCGACGCCAGCGGCAAGCACTGCCAGAAAGTTCCTGATTGCTGCAATACCCCCTCTGAGGCCCACAAAACCTGTTACCGCGCACAGATTTTAAGAACGACAGAAGCCTTTGTCAAAGCGGCGAATATTCCCCAAGACAAATACCGCGTAACCTTTCAATCCCGCCTGGGACGCACGCCCTGGCTGCAACCCTATACCGATTTGGAACTCGAAGTCTGGCCTGCGCAAGGTTTTAAACGGATCCGGGTCATGTGCCCAGCCTTTGTTTCGGATTGCCTCGAAACCCTCGAAGAAATTGCAATGCGTGGCAAAGAAAGCTTCTTGGCCGCCGGGGGCGAAGATTTGCAATTGATTCCCTGCCTGAATACCCATCCGCTTTGGCTTGAGGTTTTGGGCGAGTGGGTAGAGGCCTTTGCCCAAGAGAAAGTGAACCCGGTCGTACCATGAGCCTGGAACAAGAACTGCCTTCCGATTGGCGGGAGAAACTCAACGCCTGTTTTGCAGAACCCTGGTGGCAGTCGCTTTCCAGTTTTGTCGAAAAGGCCTATGCCAGCCAAACCGTTTACCCCCCCCGACCCAATTTGTTTCACGCCCTGCACGCCACACCCTATAACAGGGTGCGGGTCGTGATTTTGGGGCAAGACCCCTATCCCGGTGCAAACCAGGCCCATGGTCTGAGCTTTTCGGTGCAAAAAGGGATCGCCATTCCCCGCTCACTCAAAAATATCTACAAAGAACTGGAAAGTGATCTCGGCATTCCCCCCGCTGCACAGGGGCATCTCGAAGCCTGGGCCCAGCAGGGCGTTCTGCTGTTGAATACAATTCTCACAGTTCAGGCCGGGCAAAGCCTTTCTCACCGCAACCAGGGCTGGGAAAAATTCACCGATCAGATATTAACAGCGCTGGATGCACGCCCTGAACCCCTGGCCTTTGTACTTTGGGGCAACCCCTCTCGGGCCAAGAAAAAGCTATTGCAAAATCCCCAGCACCTGATTCTCGAAAGCGCACACCCCTCGCCGCTCTCGGCCCGCCATGGTTTCTTTGGTTCACGTCCCTTTTCAAACATCAATCAATGGCTCAAAACCCAGCATTTGGCTGAAATAGACTGGAACCCACTCCGTTAAAAGGAAAACCAAAGCTTGTCCTGAAGAATAACCAAACCTGATCAGGGCAAAAGAAAAAGCCCCACGAGGGGGCTTCACCGTTGGTTTGTGAGCGATAACTTGGATTTAACGAATAATACTCGTAAAGCTGCGGCTTTCATCCTGAATGGATTCCAGCAGACGCGTCAACAACTGCACAGAACTGCCAATACGGCTGAGTTCATCCTGCGCACGGGCCAAGGTTGCACCTTCTTTGGCTTTGAAGGTAATACGGCCCACAGGACGGGCATAGTGCGTAATCGCAATCGGGCTGGGAACAGAAGCCAGACCTGTGCCACCAAAAGGCTGAGCAGGGTCGGCCACACGCCATTGACCTGTACCCCCTGCTTGGGAGTGAACCAGTGAGTCATAGACAACCCCATCAGATTTGACGATAAAACGGGGGGTGGATTGCAATTGAGCAGAGCCACCGGCACTGGGATCTTCAATCATAATTTCTTTGCCTGAACCATTGGTTACCACATAACGGGGGCCATCGGCGGTAGAAATCTGTTTGACAGCAACAGGATCGCCGTCAATACCATTGTTTAAACTGACATAACCTTCAGCATCCGCATCTGTTATCCGCCGGGCCAAACCATTGGTATTGCCAACAGCACCGCCAAACATGGGGCGGGTGGGGTCATCAAGGTCAATTGCCGTAGAGAAGAAAAGGTTGTCTGCTGCTTTCAGCTGAGAATCAAAACCGACGCCGATAGCGAGCAGAAGGTTGCCGACAGAAAGGGTTGCCATGGTGTATCTACCTCATTCAGATATACGTATCCGTTTCGAGTTGTCGCGAGAAAAGATTGCATACTTGTGCGGGCCGTTTCATATTTAATTTACATTTAATGAAACGGCCCGTTTTATAACAAGTGCTTAATAAATCAATTGTTACTGGCTTTGATACGATTGACAGCTTCCGTCAATTGAGGCAGAACCTCAAAGACATCACCCACCAGACCATAGGTTGCCACTTTAAAAATCGGGGCTTCCGGATCAGTATTCACAGCCACAATGTATTTTGAAGAGGACATGCCCGCCAAATGCTGCATCGCGCCAGAAACGGCACAGGCCACATAGAGGGTGGGGCTGACGGTTTTACCAGTCTGTCCAACCTGTTCACCATGTGGACGCCAGCCGGCATCAACGACAGCACGGGAAGCGCCCACGGCACCGCCTAAGGCACCTGCCAGGCTTTCCACGAGATGGAAGTTTTCAGGTCCTTTAAAACCACGACCGCCGCTGACGACGATATCGGCTTCAGCTACGTCCAATTTGCCTGAATCAGCTTTTTCAACCGCCACAACCTTGGCGCGAATATCTGAATCACTCAGATTGACGGCAAAGTTCATGACTTCAGCAGCACGGGATTCATCGGCAGCCGCAACAGGGGTCACGTTGGGGCGCAGGCTGACCAGCGCTTTGCCCTGAACAGAAACCTTGGCATAGGCTTTACCGGCAAACATCGGACGCACAGCCACGAACTTGGAGCCATCATGGCTCAATTCCAAGGCGTCTGAAACGAGACCTGTATTCAAACGGGCAGCCAAACGGGGAGCCAGGTCCTTGCCGTTTGAAGAAGCCGCAAAAAGAATCAGATCAGGCTGAATTTGATCGGCAATCTGATGAATGGCCTTGGTATAACCATCGGTTGAATAGTTTTCAAGCAGGTCATGCTCAGCCACCAGCACCTTGTGGGCGCCATAATGGCCCAAGCGGGCAGCCAGACCAGCAACACCCTTGCCCAACAGAACTGCTGTGACAGAGGAGGCATTCAGGGCCTTGGCTTGGGAAAGAAGTTCCAAACTTGTTTTACGGAGATTTCCGTCTTTTGTTTCGGCAATGACTAAAATATTCATTCTTTTATCTCTCCTTTCCCTTAAATGACCTTGATTTCTTCATGCAGCGCTTTGACGAGTTCGTCAACACTGGCTACAATTTTGCCGGCTGGACGGGCGGGAGGCATTTTCAGCTCTTCCAGAACCACAGCAGGTGCTAAATCTACACCCATTTCAGCGGCTTTGAGTTCAGTAATTTCTTTTTTACGCGCTTTGAGAATCCCCTTCATAGAGGGATAACGGGGCTCATTTAAGCCCTTTTGAGCGGTAATCAAAACGGGCAGACGAGATTCTACAATCTGTGTACCCCCTTCGATGGTACGGGAAGCTTTCACTTGATCACCAGCAATATCCAGTTTAATCACCAGAGAAATCTGGGGAATATCCAGGAACTCAGCAACCAGAGAACCCATTTGCTGCGCATCGTCATCAATGGCCTGACGGCCACAGAGAACGAGGTCGTATTTTTTGCCTTCCAGTGCTTTGGCAATCAAGCGGGCAGTTGTCATTGAATCCAACTGCATGGGGGAGCCTTCATAAACCACGTGAATGGCTTCATCAGCACCCATGGCCAAGCCTGTACGCAAAGCTTCCTTCGCGCTTTCGGGACCCACGGTCAGAACAGTAACGGTTCCATCCTGGGCTTCTTTGAGTTTTAAAGCTTCTTCAATTGCAAATTCGTCATAGGGACTGACGATATAGGTAATGCCATCACGGACAATATCTTTCCCAGAAGGGTCGATCTGAATGACCGTGGTAGTGTCGGGAACTTGTTTGATGCAAACGATGATATCCATTAAGTATCCTCCTTGCGATATACACAGTGCATCATACCATTAAATTAAGTTTAAGACAATCTTATCTTTTATGCGTTTTTGAAAAAAATAAGCAGAAATTTCTGATACCTGAATTTCATGTTAAAATACGCTCACATACAGACCTGGAGTCCATCATGAGTTTACCGCCACCTCCCATCCCCCTGGCTGAACGCATGCGCCCGAAACAAGCTCAAACCTTTATCGGGCAAAGCCACCTAATGGCAGAACAAGCTCCCCTACAAGAAATGCTCAGCAGCGGTCAAATCAGCTCCCTCATTCTTTGGGGCCCACCTGGCTGTGGAAAGACCACCCTGGCCCGCCTGATTGCAAAACAATTGGAGGCGGATTTTTATGAACTCAGCGCCGTTTCAGCAGGCGTTAAAGATATTCGTCAGGTGATCGAACAGGCCCAAGAAAACTTGAAAGGTCTGTTTGCCCGCCCCACCCTGCTCTTTATTGATGAGATTCATCGTTTCAACAAGGCCCAGCAGGACGCACTGCTACACAGTGTCGAGACGGGTGAAGTGCTCTTGATTGGGGCCACCACAGAAAATCCTTCCTTTGAAGTCAATCCTGCCCTTTTGTCGCGCTGTCAGGTCTATACCCTGCAGCCCCATACCCCAGCAGAACTCGAAACCATCCTCCAACAGGCCATACAGAGTGATGCCTGGCTCAAGCAGTTTCAAATTCAACTCGAAGAACCCGATTTACTCTATCAATATGCGGGAGGAGACGCCCGCATTATGCTGAACCGCTTTGAGATGGCTCTGAAAATTGCGGCGCGCTCAGGTCAAACACAGATTTTTCTCGACAATGCCCTGCTGAAACGGGTGTTTCAGGCCCCCACCCTGAAATATGATCACAATGGCGAAGAACATTACAATTTGATCTCCGCCCTGATCAAGAGCGTCAGAGGCTCTGATCCTGATGGGGCTGTGTATTGGTTAGCACGCATGCTCGAAGGGGGAGAAGATCCCCTTTTTATTGCCCGCCGCTTGCTGATTCTGGCAAGTGAAGACATTGGCAATGCCGAACCCTACGCACTCTCATTGGCACAAGCCTGTTTTCAGTCCGTGCATGTGATTGGCATGCCCGAAGCTCGGATTTTACTGGCCCAGGTCACGACCTATCTGGCCAGTTGCCCCAAAAGCAATGCGGCCTATCTGGCGATTGAAGCCGCCCGAGCAGATGTCAAACGCTTTCAGAATTTGCCGGTACCCCTACATCTGCGCAATGCTCCCACAGGCCTGATGAAAGAACTCGGCTACGGCAGCCATTACCATTACAGTCATGATCATCCCGATCATTTTGTCGAGCAGCAATACCTGCCAGATCGGCTCAAACAAAAAGTTTATTATCACCCCACAGAATTGGGCAAAGAAAAAACTTTAAAGCGTCAGTTGGAACATCTCTGGCCAAATCGTTATCCAGAGCCAGAAAACGCTTAAATACACGGTTTTAGAACGCGATCCTGGAAACAATTTCAGCGTGCTCAGGGGCACACTCACCCGGACAAAAATCACATATAATGAACTCGATATCACGCTGGCCAGAGGAAATCTTCATGAAAAATAGCTATCGCCCCCTTATGACTGCTCTTGCTGGAGCAGCAATCATGCTGACCACAGCCTGTCAGGACGGAAATTCATTGACTTCCAGTAGCAAAGGAGGCCTCAGTTTCAGTGTCGAGTGGCCTAAAAAAACGAGTTCAACAGGGTTCTCCCTCAAAGCCATTCCCGAAAACACCGAACAGATTCGTATCAGCATTGAAGGTGAAGGTCTGAAAACTCCCTTGATCACAATTCTGACGCGAGAGGCAGGAGAAATCCGTGACAGCGTGCGGATTGACGTTCCTGTTGGCAAAAAGGTCGTCAAGATCGAAGCGCTGGACAAAGCAGGGAAGGTTATAGCGATTGATGTACGCAGTGTAATTATCATGGGAGGACAGGTTCAAAGAATAGAAACCAATATTCAGCCCTTGGGCATATCCAGCCCAGAACCGAGCTTACAACCTACGCTCCCCGGCTCCACCCCCACCTCAGGCACGCCCACCAATCCAACCGCTCCGACAGGCTTACTGCCCATCCCGCAAAGCCCAACCACGCCAACGGACACCAGCAGCCCAACGGCTCCCACCCAGCAACCCGCATCCGCTCCGCCCAGTGCCCCCCCTCTGGTCACCAATCCTGTCCCGATCAATCCCCCACTTACCGATACAACCACCACAACCAGCAGCAGTTCCTCATCAAGCTCCTCCAGCTCAAGCGTGGCGGATTCACCCGTTGTTCCCACCGTCAGCAGCTTTACCCCCACCTCTGGCTTGGTCGGCGCCACAGTCACGCTGACAGGCACCAATTTCAACAAAGTCAGTGGCGTCGCTTTTAACGGCACCCCCGCCCTGTTCACAATTGTCAGCGATACCCAAATCACCACAACCGTGCCCGCCAATGCCACCACAGGCACCATCAGCCTCAGTACGGGCTCTGCCAGTGCTTCAAGCGCAACCTTTACAGTCAATACCCAGGTTGAGAACTTGAAAATTGCAGAGGTTTTTCCGGTCTATGACAAAGTCAGTGCTCAGTATATTGAGCTTAAAAATACGGGCACAACGGCTGTCGACCCCAGTGGTTTAAGCCTCTTTTATACCGATAATACAGGCACCTTAAAACAGTTCAGCGTTCCCGTCACCTCGTCTGTCGCTGCGGGGGGAAGTCTGATTGTTTGGCTCAATCAAAATGGAACCAATACAGCCAGCAATATTTATACAGGCACCTTGGGTTACCCCCCTCTCAATTACAGTGCAACCAGTGTTTCAGAGGTTTTTCTGTGCAAAACCAACCCCTGTACCAACACTTCAATCTTGAGTTATATGTCCTATGGAAATGTCGCAGCAGGAGCCAATGCCAGCCTCGCAACAGGCGCAACGCCCACTGCGCTCTGGACAGGCAATGCCTTAGACATCACCAATACCACAACGAATATCAGCACAGGAAATGTAGATCCAGGTGACAGCTCAGGCCTCACGGTGATCAATGGCACGGTCTTCGCGAACGGAAATTCAGTTGTGGTACATGATGCCCTGAGTGGAGCACGCTTTAGCACGACCGTAACCAGCACACCAAGTTCCACTCAATTGCCCATCAATCCTCCCAAAGCCATCATCAGCAGCAGCAACAGCGGGGATGGTGCATTACAAGGGGCGATTGTGGTCGATGCCACCACGAATTTCGCCAGCAGCGCCAAGGTTAAAATTCGTGGTGAATTGCACCAAATTACGTCTTTAAACACCAACAGCATCATGCTGGAAGCTCCGGTCAAACGCGACGCAGATGCAGCCAATAAAGGCAGTGGCGTCGCCGATGCACAAAATACGACCAACAATATTATCGTACCGGCAGGAGCCCCCAGCACACCTGCCAACAATACCTTCTTTGTCAATGATCTGGTCAAACTGGAGGCAAAATCAATAAGCCAGCCAGGCAACGCTCAGATTCGCACAGTGACGGTGACTACTGCCAACGGCATCAATCTTGACAATCCCTTTGCTCTGATGAGCTTTTCAAGCAGCAATACCGGTTCCGGCAATACCGAAGTGGTCACCATGGCCAGTACCCTGCCCACCGGGTTATCTGCAACAGAACAATTTTGGGGCGGTCGTGACAATCAGATCTTCAGTTTTGTCTCTTCAGGAACACCGACTGCAACAGATGTGAAATTCAATATTGATTTCGTCAACTGCACCGTAGCCACCAGCAATACTGGCAAGGGAGGAAGCACAGACCCTGTCCAAACAGATCCCTGCGCAGGGGGCAGTGTCAATATTCGTGTTGGCGACATCGTCAAAGTCAACGATGGTGCCACCCCCGTATTGCGTACAGTCAATGCTGTAACAGGCAACACGGGTTCGGGCTTTCAACTGAAATTCACAGTCCCCTTGACCAACCTGCCCAATACCGGAACGCCCGTCAAAGGTACCCCCCAAAATGGAGCAATCCACTATATCCCCTATACCATTACCACCCCAGCCATTAAAAAAGATGTCCTGATTCTCACCCCCCGCAGTGGAGATATCAAACTGGTACCGGTAGGCGGGACGGTAACCAAAAAACAGGCTTTTAAATTGGGAACCTGCGCATCAACACCGAATGCAGCCTGTTTTAACCCAGTAACACCCAGCCATTGAGGCAATAATTCAAGCCAGAATCTAAGACCTGAGCCAAATTTTGGCACAGGTCTTTTGACGATGACTAAAATCAGACAATTAATTCTGCTTTTACCTGCCGGAAATATGGTAAGCTATTTTCAAATTAAAATTACAGATCAAATAGCTAGGATAAATCTCATGATTCAAAACGGCCTGTTTACTTCCGAATCCGTCAGCGAGGGTCATCCTGACAAAATGTGTGACCAAATCTCTGATGCGGTACTCGACGCTATTCTTCAAGCAGACCCCACAGGACGTGTGGCCTGTGAATGTCTCACCACAACAGGCCTGGTCATGGTCTCCGGTGAAATCACAACCACCACCTATGTCGATATCCCAGAACTGGTACGCAATGTCATCAGAGATATTGGCTATACAGGCAAAGGCATGGGATTTGATGCAGACGATTGCAGTATTATTACTGCCATTAACCGCCAATCCCCTGATATCGCCTCTGCTGTAGATACGGCCCTTGAAGTCCGGGGAAAAAGCCTTGATCATGAGTTTGACCGGATCGGTGCAGGAGATCAAGGTCTAATGTTTGGTTATGCCTGTAACGAAACCCCTGAATTAATGCCTATGCCGATTACCCTTTCGCATAAATTGATGCAAAGAGTCAGCCATCTGCGCAAACAAGGCACCTTGACCTATCTGCGTCCTGATGCAAAATCTCAGGTGACGGTTGAATACAAAGACGGCAAACCCCATCGGGTAGATACCATTGTGATCTCTACCCAACATGCCCCTGAAATTGAGGGAATTACAGATACTGAAGCCATTCAAGAAAAGATTGCTCAAGACCTGAAAGAACATGTGATTCCCTGGGTTGTGCCTGAGCACCTTCTCGTCAACAGCCGGATTTTGATCAATCCCTCAGGCCGTTTTGTGATCGGCGGTCCTGTAGGGGACGCGGGTTTAACGGGACGTAAAATCATTGTCGATACCTATGGGGGCTATGCCCCGCATGGGGGCGGAGCATTCTCAGGCAAAGATCCCACCAAAGTCGATCGCTCTGCCAGCTACGCCGCACGTTATGTCGCCAAAAACATCGTTGCAGCAGGCTTGGCAAGCCATTGCCAAATTCAATTGAGCTACGCCATTGGAGTGGCTCACCCTGTGTCAGTCAGAGTAGACACTTTTGGCACAGGCCGCATCTCTGAAGAAAAAATTCAGGAATTGGTCAATGAACACTTTGAGTTGCGCCCAGCCGGTATTATTCATACCCTGAATCTGCGCCGCCCAATTTATCGCCAGACCGCCAGTTACGGACACTTTGGCCGTGATGACCTGGATCTTCCCTGGGAGCATACCAATAAAGCAGAGATTTTAGCCCAGGCTTTACTCTAAAATTTTAACCTGCTCGAATTGAAAAGGCCCTGATGGAGCAAAACCGTCAGGGCCTTGAACGTGTTACACTGAAGCACAATAGCGATACCGGCTCTAAAGCGTTCTAACGAGAATTAAAACCTTGCCGGAAATGACACTGCTTCCAGTGCGCATAGAAAGGAATCCCACCATGTCCGAGCAGCACACACTGCTCCTGCAAACCCTGACCAGCCTGCACGCAGGTTCAGGGAAAACACAGGCCACCCTTTTAAATTCACTCTTACGAGATTCAGACACCGGTCTGCCTCAGATTTCAGCATCAACCGTCAAGGGTGCTTTGCGCAAAAAAATACGCGACAATTTTTATCCCGAACTACAAGCCCAGGAGAACTGGAAAAGCGCAGCAAATCAAGACTCACGCCTGATCAGTATTTTTGGCGTAAAAGAAGAACCTGAGTCGGCTGGAGTAGAATTTCAATCTGCACAACTATTAGCTCTGGCCTTACGCAGCGCCAAAAATATTTGGTGTCTGGTATGCTCTCCCTCAACCCTCCAGGCTTTTGCCCAGAGTTTGGGCCAGGAACTTCCCGCTTTGCCTGTTCCCGAAAAGAATCAGGTTTTCTGTGCTCAGAAAAGTCCTTTGTTGCTTGAGCCCAACAGTCTGGTAATTGAAGATTTGGAGTTTCAGGTCAAAGGAGACTGGGCAGAAGGTTTGACCTGGTTAGAAAAAACACTCCCCGAAGGATCTGTCCGCACAGTGATGAACCGCATGGTACTGGTCAGTGATCCGTGTTTAAAAATGCTTGCGCAAAGTAAAACTGAAATTATGGATTTTCCAGGCACCCAGAAACAGGCCCAAGAAGTTGAGTTTTTACCCGCAGAAAGTATTCTGTACAGTCCCATTAAGACCGCAGAACACCACCCTGCACTCAAGAACCTATCAGAACATTGTCCTGCATATATCAGTTTGGGGGCCTATCAAACCCTGGGTAAAGGTCTTTGCGCCGTCACCCTGCTGAGCCCCCAAGGAGAAAATTAACCATGACACACACCGAACTTCCGCTGGAAGATAGCAACCAAACTCAAGAACAGCCCCATTCTGAAACTTTGGAATCTTTAGAATCCAATCAGAATGCAATGCCCGCTCAAGCTGAAGTCAGCCAAGCTGAAGTCTCAGAAAGCGTGCAAACAGAGGCCGAAACAGCGACTTCAAAACAAAAACCAAACCGCTCAAAACACCGTCCCAATAAAAACCGCCCACCCGCTGCTGGCGCGAAGAAGCAAACACCTCCAGCCATGATTTCTTATCAAATCGGCGAAATCTTGAAACGCCTTCAGCAAAAACCTGGTATTTTACAAGCCTATCTTGAAGATGCCCGCCTCCTTTACCTGCAAATTCGCCAGTGGGGTTTGGGTTCAAGCCTTGCGCTATTGCTTTCAGACCCTCAAACCAAACGCAAACAACGCTTGTATTGGGATCTGTCCAAATGGCTCCTCAAAGAGCGGAAAATAAAAGGCAAAAACAATCGCAGTCTGATAGAAAGCGTAATCTATGGAGATTCTTTCTATTTGATGCGTGCCACTGAAGCCAGTCTGGATTTTCTGCAGGAAATTTTAGAAACCTCTGAACAGGACAGCTTGCGCGCAAAAACTTCAAAGCCACACAAACCCGTTCAAACCACTGAACCCGTTCAATCCAACGAACCTGTTCAATCCAACGAACCTGTTCAATCCAACGAACCCGTTCAATCCAACGAACCTGTTCAAGCCAACGAACCCGTTCAAGCCAACGAACCTGTTCAAGCCAACGAACCTGTTCAATCCAACGAACCTGTTCAAACCAACGAACCTGTTCAAACCAACGAACCCGTTCAAGCCACTGAACCCGTTCAAACCAACGAACCTGTTCAAGCCAACGAACCCGTTCAATCCAACGAACCTGTTCAAACTGAAGAAGAATCCAGGAGTACCGTCAACCATGCTTGAAGATCAAGACACACTTACCACAGAAACCCAGGAAGCAACTTCAAGTTTAAGCCCAGAAATGCCTGCAAGTGAGGCACAAGCGCCTCTTGAAGCAGCACCTGAATCAAAACCCGAACATGCTGAAGAACAGAAGCCCTTGCCCACAGCACCGGTAAGAACCTTGCCTTTTATCGCACTCCCGATCAGCACCAGCCAATTGCTCAAGAAAAAAGGCTGTACACATCCCGGCCTGCAAGCAGGAGCCCATGCCAGCCTCTTGACCATGGTAAACCGCAAACTGGAATTTGATTCGAATCCTGAGCAACTTAAAAAAATCTGGCAAAAAACAGCGCACACGCTGAACAATACCCCCGAACTGAAACAGGAATGGGAAACCCAGAAGCAAAAACGTCAAACCGTATTGACCGCACTGAATGCGCGTGTTTTTACACTGCAGACGCAATCCTCTCTTTGGGTTGAAACCCGCCAAGCCTTGGGGCAAACGGGTTTGGATCTCCATCCACTCTATGGATTTCCCTATTTGCCTTCGGCCCGCCTCAAAGGCCTCATTCGGCGTTATGCAGAAACCCATTGGCTGCCTCAGCAAGCAAATCAGGCAGAAGCCCAAGCCCAAATCCAGTCACTTTTAGGGCATCCCACCCGCAAAGGGGGCGACTCAGGCAGTCTGGTCATTCATGATGCTTGGCCAGAAAACTGGCCCAACGTTCAAACGGATCTTAGCGCCTGTCATCACCGTCCCTATTATCAGCGCAGAGACGCTGCCGGAGACTGGCAAACACCTGATCCCCGCTACTTCCTCAGTTTAAGAGGAGGAGCCCGTTTCAGTTTCGCACTCTCCAGCCATCGCCCAGATCAAACAGAGCATGTGGAATTGGCCGAAACCTGGCTAAAAGAAGCCTTAAGTGTTGTGGGTTATGGAAGTGGCAGCGCTTCAGGTTATGGGCTGATGAAAGCTGCTGGCAGCACACCCTCAGAAGCTCAGGGAACCCAGTTCAGCACACAGCTCAGTCTGAATACACCTGGTTTTTACCGTGGAAGTTCAGCCCGCTCTGAAGACTGTCAATTGCGTCCCTCCAGTCTGCGTGGACTTTTGCGTTGGTGGTGGCGCTCCCTTCACAGTGGCTTCCTTCCCCAACGCTCCTTGCTTCTGCTCGAAAACGCACTCTGGGGAAACAGAGGCAAAAAAGCAGCCATTCGCCTGGAAATCGTTCCAACGGGCCCCAGTCAGGCCCGGCGCTTTCATGAACATGATTTGGTGCGCCAGCTTCCTGCACCTGATCACCCCAAAACAAAACCAGGCCTGAGCTATCTGACCTATGGCACGGGAGAACATCAGGAACGGGCCTATTATTTGGCTGCTGGAACCCAGTGGCAAATAAAACTGAGCTGCGATACCGCCTATTTATTGGGCAATGCCGAAAAACACAAGCTTCAGATTCCCGCTGAAATGGTTCTGGAACAGGCCAAAGCGGCTCTTTGGCTGCTCAGTCACTATGGCGGCAGTGGACAAAGAATGCGCAAAGGCTTGGGAAACTTTCAAACTCCCATTGAATTGAATGAGTCGCTCAACCATTGGTTAGAAAACGCTGAACAATTGCGTGAACACTGCGGGTTCAATACGCAGTTTCAGGAGGAACAGTGTGAAACACCTTCTTTGGTTCAAAGAATTGAACCTGAAGAGCTGCTTACCCCCTGGAAAAACGAATGGTTTGCCTTGCATCAATTGGGCATTGCCTACCAAAGTTTCATGCAAAAACACAAACACCAGGCGCTCAAACAAGGTCTGGGACTGCCACGCATGATCGGGGAACCCGTACAGGGTGAATTTACAGCCCTCGCTCCGGTTAAAGAACGCCATGCTTCTCCTCTGTTTATGCATTTTTCACGGCAGGCCGAAACCAACCGTTTGATCCTGCGTCTGGTGGCCTTTCCAAGTAAACATCTGCCTGACACGGCCAGCAGCCAAAAGCTTCTGGAAGAATTCTGTCAGCATATTCTGCATGAAATGCGCCAACAAATCGAAACCTGGCCCTTAGAGCCCGAACTGCGTCTCAATCTTGATGAACGCAGAAGCCCAAGCGGGAGAAAAGATCTGCGTCCGGCAAGAAGGCCAAGTTTTACAAAACCCAGTGGCGAAAGCGGCGAATCAAGCGAAAACCGGCCCCCGCGTCGTGAGTTTAAACCCAGACTCCCACGTGCTGAAGGCAGTGAAGCTGCGCCACGTCGTTTTGCCCGCCCTGAGCGCTCAGATGATAAGCCTTTCCGTCCCCGGAAAGACATGCCCCTCAAACCCACACGACCAGCAGCACCCAAACCCCTTCAAGCTGGCGACCGGGTCGAAGCCACCCTGCTTGAAGAGCGCACGAAAAAAGGGGGGTGGAAAGCTCTGCATGGCAAATCCAAACTCAGTGGCCCGATTGTCAATTCAGGCCTGGTACCTGGCGAATCAGGTGTTGGCGATGCCATTACCTTGATCGTGCATTCAGTCAATCGCTTTGAAATGGCTTTCCGCGTGCCCACAGCAGCTGATGATGCCGCTGAAAAGGGCAAGAAAAAGAAAGTCCGTTCGGAGAGCTGATTGCCCGTATCTTTCCCCAGCTTTCCTGCCGCCTGGTATTTTGAACAACCAGAGACCAGGCGGCAGGAGCTTATTCAGGCGCTGCAGACAGAAGGAGCAATCCTGCTGAAAAACTTCCCCCTTGAAAGCAGCCATTCACAATTGGAGCTATTTGCACAAGACCTGGGCAACCCACTTCATGAAGCCCACAATCTTCAGGGCGGAATGCTTTGCCTGATTGAAGTCGATCAAAGCACCCCCTATCCAGCTTACGCCAATACCCCCTTTGAATTTGAACTGCATACCGATTGTGCAGACCAGCAAACCCCGCCTGATACCGTCGTTTTACAATGCGAGCAAAAATCAGAAACCGGCGGTGAAAGTTATTTTCTACGTCTTTCCACCCTTTTGGCCCATCTTTCAGAGGATGAACGCAGCGCGCTTCAGAAACCAGATTTTCATTTTCGCAATCAAAAATTTCCGATTTTATCATCTACAACTTCTGGCTGGCAGATCCGCTACAATCGTCTGTATCAGGAAATTCATCGCCAGTCCCTTTCCCAAGAAGTGGGGGAGCAGGAAAGATTATTGAACCAATTGGATCAGAAAATGCGGGAGCTGAGAGAGGTTTTTCAGCTCCAGACGGGGGATTGCTGGATACTGAACAATAAACAAAACCTGCATGGTCGCGCAGAATTTGAAGCCAAGTCACTGAGAAAGCTCAAACGTATTCGACTGAATTTGCATATTTAATGGTTTTTTGGGTATAAAGAAAGTATTGAGCGAAACAAGGAGAAAACCGGATGCAAGTAAACCAACCTCCCAATCCCCAAGAATGGCTGAAAGGTATCACCGCCCGTCCTGCCCAAGGTATTCCCGAAGCCCCCCCTGGTGCTTCCCCTCCTGCAGCAGAAGCCCCCCCTACCCTGTCTAAGGACCATCAAAAAATCAGGATCGGCATGGACAAAGGGAGTGGAATCTTCAAAATCTTCGAATCCAATCCCCGTGAAACCATCGATCAATTGCGCAATGCCAGAGGGCCTGCGCGTGATCAACTGCTCCTGGGTTTTCAAAAAGAACTCGATCAGATGGATAAAAAAGAACTGGCCTTTGCCCGCAACTATCTGATTGATCTAATGGCCTCTCCCGATAATAAAGACGATCAGTTTTTGGGTGTCTTACTTAAAACCGTCAATCGCGAACTGGATTCACGCCCAGATGTAGAGTTCAACCCTATTCCACGTCCGCTCAAACCAACGCATCCCCCAGATTTTCGTCTGGACTAACCCAGTCTAAATCTGTGCAAACAGGTATAACGGGAACCCTCTGATGATAATTCTGATTGCAGCAATTCAATCTGGCCAGCCTCCCAAACAGAGGCTGGTCTTTCGCTTGAAAAAAATGCAGGCAAGCGATACGGAGCTTCTAATTTTTGGCGAATTCGCCCCAAGGTCAGATGGGGGTGATAGGCTCTTTTTTCACGGGCAAACCCCAAAGTTTCAAGAACCTTTTCCAGTTCTTTATGCATAGCCAAGAGTTCCACTTCAGGTGTAAGCCCCCAAAAGACAACCTGTGCTGATTCAGGTTTAGGAAAAACACCGGGTTCAGATAAATTCAATCCCAAGGGCTGAAACTGGGCAAACACGCGCTCAAGTTTGGGAACCATGCGCTGCATTCGATTCAAAGAAGTATCACCTAAAAATTTGAGAGTGAGATGCATTTGCACCGGGCGCACCCATGAAGTGCGTATACCGGGGTTCAAAGATTTTAAAAGCGCTTGAGCAGCAAGAGCCTGCTCAAGCAATTCCTCAGGCAAAGGAATTCCCAAAAAAAGACGTAAAAGCGTTTGCTTATCAGGTGGCATATTTGATGCGCTGATTGGCTCCACGCATCCGACGGCTGAGAATTTCTGAAACCCCAAACATAAATTTTGCGGCAGTGGTGGGGTCTTTCTGCAACATATCCTCATAATCATCGCGGGTCAGCCGAAACACCTCACCAGCCTCACGGGCCGTGATAGAAGCAGAACGGGGTTGACGATCCAAAAACGACATTTCCCCAAAGATCAAACCCGGACCGGCCACAAAAAAGGTTAAATCTTCGCCACTGCGGCTGGTAGAAGAAACCTGAAAGGCGCCCTGAATAATCACGTAAAGATGTTCCTCTTCATCGCCTTCACTGAAAACCAGATCTTCGGGTTCATATTTCAGAATATCTGCGCGCTTCATCACTTCAAAGATTTCACGTTCACTCATCTGAGAAAAGATTTTGAGCGATTTCAAATCTTGAAGTTTTTGCAGGATCAGTTGTTTTTGCTGTTCATCGATGCTCATGTCTGCTCCTCTTGCTTGGATTTATGGGTCAGACTGCGAATATAATCGATGGATTCATCATGGGCCCGGCCTTCCTGACGTAAAACCCGATAGGCATCTAAATATTCCTGAGGCAAAGAATCCAGATCCTGTTTTTCTTTTACAAAGGCCATCGACTCATCATGGCTATAACCTTCTTCACGGTAGTGATCATAGGTATTCTGGTATTGAGGTTCCAGCATTTTGACTTCGGTCTGGCGATCCGATGGCCGGGGTTTGGTTGTTGCTTTCTGCTGGCCAGAAAACACATCGCGCATATTGCCGAGAAAGGAGCCCAAAATTCCATTGAGTTCACGGTTCAGACCATCTACATTATAGGCCTTTTGCACGGCCTCCTGATAATCCAGTTGGGCCCGTTCGATCTTGCCAAAATCGATATTGTGGTCCACCACTTCAATCACGTCACTGAGAATCTGCTCATCCAAAACATTGACCACCTTGCGCAGGGTCACTGCCAATTGCTCAACATCCAATTCATTGCCAAAATACTGTCCCAGCTTCTCTTCCAGTTCAAGCGAAAGTTTAAATACCCTTTTCAGCTCAATTTTGTGCATATTCAACTGCTGCGCCAAACTTTTAAGCTGCTCTTTGTTTTCAAGATGAGGCCGAACGATCGTTGCATTGAAATAGCGCACAGGCATGACAATCGACTGTAAATTACGTTGCAGCTTTTGTCTGCTTTCAGGATTGTTTTTGAACTCATTGATCGAATGATGAAGTTTTTCTTTGAACTCAGCCAAAGCCTCCTCAGGATTGCGTCCACCTAAAACCCTGCGAAGCATATCTTTTAACCCTGCCACGTGAAATCCTCCCTGTCGATCCGTTTTACGGACACATCATAATCTCTACTTTTAATGGTACTATGCGAAGCATGGATAAGCCAAGCCTGATGCCAGTTTTCTCAACCTCACGCTTAAATTTGAGCGTATTGACACATAAAAAATAAACCAGGCCCGAAATCAAGCCTGGTCTATTTAAAAAGTCAATTTTCAACTTATTTGAGAGAAACCAACTGTTGTTTCAAAAGCACCAGTTGTTCAGGACTCAATAGTTTGCGAATCGCCAAGAAATGGTCAAGAGACTCAGCTTTCAGCTTCGACTCCAGGGCCAGTTTTTCTTGAAGCAATCTGCGCACCAAATTGGGATTAGAAGCGGGCGACATTAAAAGCCGTTGAATCTCTTCCTGTTTTTGTTGAGCTTCTGCCTTCAGAACAATTGCCTTTTTGTTAAACTCAAGACGCAGAATATTGATCTTTTTGATTTGCTCTGAACTCAGATCCAAAGACTTCCAATCAATGGTAGAAGGAACTGCAGCAGGTTTATCGGATGCATCTTTCGCCAAAGATGGCGCGGCAAACACCCCGAGGCCGAAAACAAGACTGGCAGCAAAAGCCAGAATTCTTGAGGACAATTTTGTATTGTTCATAACCTCTCACCTACCCTCCTATTAAATTAGTATAGTCGTCAACGCTCAAATTATCCAGAGAATCATCGGAATTTGCAAATAATATATCTTCCGGCTGATTTTCCAATTGAATCACATGATCTGTGGGAACGACTGCTGAAATTCCTGCTTCCTGAGTGGAAGACGTTTGAGTATCCAGCATATGCTGGGAGAAAGAAACCAAAAGACCAAAGAAAGCAATCCCAGCCACCATGCGTGCATAACGGCCGCGTAAAAACATCGGAATTGCAAAAACTTTCTGTTTACGAACCTGAATCTCCTCAGGCTGAGGAAAGACCAGAATATCGGCTTGATCCAGACGGGCTTCGAGCGCACTGAAAAATGTTTCAGAGGCTTCGGGTACAGGCAAGGCCTGCAGCGCACGTTCCAGAACCTTTTCGTTCTGAGCCGTAACCGCATCCACCTGATCCAGGCGAGCTTCGAGCGCACTGAAAAATGTTTCAGAGGCTTCGGGTACAGGCAAAGCCTGCAGTGCACGCGACAAACTGTCAAAATGAGAGCTTTCGGATTGAGTTTCTGGTTCAGCGGATTCTGGTAGAGCAGACATCACGCGCGTTACAAAGTCAGAAGAAAAATCTGCGGGAGTTGGAAGAGCTTGAATCGCTTGAGACAAAACAGTGAAATTGTGAAGATGGGTCTGAGCAGTTTCAGAAAAACCGGGTTCTTCAGGAGCCCACTCACTGTCAGAAAAGGCTGAAAGATTTTCAAAATCTTCGCTGGGCTCTTCCTGTTCCCACCCCAAGGTATCGAGGCGGGCAAAGATTCCAGATTCAAAATCCATAGGGGGGGTCGCAAGATTCTTACAGGCCCGTGAAAGCGACTCCATATTGCGTACATCTACCAGAGCAGGAAAGTGCTCTCCTAAACAATTCTGAACCTCTTCAATCTGGGATCCAGTCAGTTCTTGATCCAGATAGGCGGAAAGATCATCAAAGGGCAAACCATCGTTGTTTAACATCAGACTTTTCTTTCCTCCTTTTCTTTCAGATAAACAGACAATTTAGAAATCAATTTTTCACGTGCACGGGCAATCCGTGACTTGACCGTACCCAAAGAAATATCCATGGCATAGGCGATTTCTTCATAGGACATGCCTTGAATCTCACGCATAATAATCACAGCGCGGTGAGAAGGCGGCAATTCACGTATCGCATCTTCAAGATGTTCCTGCCACTCGGTACGTAAGAGTTCTTCTTCAGGCAAGAGACCTGGGGCCTCCATTTCCATCTGAATACTGTCTCCGTCTTCAAGACGCAGATCATCATCCAACGAAAAAGCAATCTGATTGCCTTTTTGGCGCATCCGATCCCGAAAAGCATTGACGACAATACGATGTAACCAACTCCGAAAGGCAGCAGGAGACTTCAGCTTCCGAATTGATTGATAGACCTTTACCCAGACTTCCTGGGCCACGTCTTCAATTTCTTCTTTATCCTGCAAGAGCCGGTAAAGCACGGCGAACACCATGCCTTGGTAAGCTTTCACCAATTCCATAAAGGCTTGGCGATCGCCCTCCTGGCACTGCCGGATGAGCTGTTCCTGTTGTTCCTTCAGGGCACTGTTTATCATACTCACTTCGCAATGTCCTTTCTGGTATTTAATGTGACGTGGATCATGGCAGAAAGGTTCCCGTATTCCTCAAGTTTTTTAACAAAAAAAAGACAGCTTCTCGCAAAGACCCTATCTAAGCATAAAATACCCCTGTTTTCAAAAGCAAAGTCTTGGGTTCTCAAATTGGCCTCAGAAAAGAAAAACAAACTGAAATTTCGATCTCAATTTCTCTGGATTTTTAGCAAAAATAGCGTCACAATAGAAGTATGCAAAATCCAGCCAGCCCCATTCAGACAATTTCTCTAACACATATTGCACTTCGCGCGGCCTCACCCTCCCAAAGCGCTGCATTTTATACCCGTTATTGCAATCTCAAAATTTTACACCGACGGATGGATCAGGAAATGGGTGAAGATGTAGAGGTGATTTGGCTGGGAAATCCCGATCGTCTACCGGGTTTTGTCTTGGTTCTGATGCAAAATCAACCTGAGAGCTGTCCCAAAGGGAGTTTTCATCACCTCGGATTTGAAGTAGCCAGCAAAGATGATGTCGATCATTTGGCAAAAATCGCACAGTCTGAGGGTATTCTGGCCCTGCCACCCCAAGATGCAGGCCCAGTGGTAGGATATATCTGCGCACTGAAAGATCCCGATCAAAATCTGGTAGAAATCAGTTATGGCCAGATGATTATGCTTCGCAGAGAAGCCCATGCCTAGAAACCAGCTTTTCAATTTAGCGCTCAGCACGGCACTGCTCGTACAGATTTGCTTGCCCGTTCAAGCACTGCACCTGGTGGATCTCCCTGAAGGGCATCCTGCTGCACCGGCAGTTCAAAAGGCCATCCAGCGCTATCAACTTTTTGAAGCCTATCCCGATCAAACCTTTCGGGGAGAAGCTCCATTTACGCGTTACCAATTGGCTCAGGCCAGTTTTCAAATGTTGCGCTATTTGCAAGCATCCAAAAAAATTCAAATTGAAACCCCCTTGCTTCAGTTCGGCGCCTACCGCATTCTTTTGCAGGAAAACGGGGGCGACCTGCCCAAACGCCATTGGGCGATTGGAGCAATTCAAGAACTTTTCGCCCATGGTTTGATCAGTGCTGAAGACAATAAATTCCAAGGCCCGCTCAAAGTCAACCGCTATGCCCTGGCAGCACAAATTTACCGTTTTTTAAACTGGCTCAATTTAGAGCCCCTGAAAACAGAAACCTCTGCCCTGCCTCCATTCGCCACAGATATCCCAGCTCAGCATTGGGCACGACCCGCGGTTGAAAGCCTCTTAGAACAGGGGATCCTCACTCTCAATAGCCAAGGGCGCTTTCAGGGAGATCAGCCGGCCAATGGGTATGAATTGGCTTCCAGCTTGGTCAAGGCCATCGAATTGATTGAGAAATCAAGCCCACGCGAAACCCTTCGCCCCCAAGATCCCCACCTGCCTGTTTCTCGCGCTCAAATCCGGCGAGATGGTCGATTCTTGCCCTGAAAAGGCAAGTGCCAGACAGAATCTGCAAATTTTTCAAGCAAACGCTGATCATGACTGGTCAGTAAAACACTGCCGGCATACTGAGAGATGAGCATTTCCAAGGCTTCAATGGCCTCATAATCCAAATGGTTGGAAGGTTCATCCAAAAGCAAAAGGTCAGGAGCTTGAAGCAGAAGATGAATCAACCAAAGCTTGCGTTGTTGCCCTTCGCTGAGTAAGCCCAGCGCCTGCGCGTAATAATCACCGCTGATTCCCCACGCGCCCAAAAGCCTGCGCGCTTCAGCTGCCTGTTCCTGCTTAAAAATTTCGCGCGGAGCAAGCGACAATTGCTCAGCAGAAAACTGTTGGGGCAAATAACCCAAACGCAAACCTCTGGCGCGATAAATCTGCCCGGACAGCGGTTTCAGCTCTCCACTCAGCGTTTTGAGCAAGGTGCTCTTGCCTGCACCATTGGGCGCTTGCAAGGCCCATTTTTGCCCGCCCAAAATTTGGAAGGAAAGGGGAGCAAAATCACTGTGAGCTAAGATCAGTTCGCGCACGTCCAGGCAAACGCCCTGAAGTTTACGGGGCTCGGGAAAATGCATGCGATAGGTTTTATCAACCCAGGGCTTGACTTCCTGTAGTCTTTCTATGCGGGTGTCCATCCGCTCACGGGCCTGCACAGCTCGTTTCTGCAAGCGGGCTGCACGAGCCCCTTCAAAGCCAGAATCTACAGCGGCATGTTTCCCCCGCTCACGCTCAGCCCCCCAATCCCGATAATTCCGGCGCAAGCTTTTTAAATGCTCAAGTTCCCGCTCGATCCTTTGCTTCTCGCGTAGACGCTCCAAAAACTCCGCTTGGCGGGTGGCTGAAAAACAGGAATAATTGCCAGCATAAAGTTTGCCCGCTCCCCTTTCCAGATAGAAAATTTGATTCACGGCCTGATCCAAAAACCAACGGTCGTGCGAAATCACGCAAACAGCAGCCCTGCTGAGCGCCAAGGCATTCAAAAGATAGTTTAAGCCCACCTGATCGAGATCATGGGTGGGTTCATCCAAGAGCAGCAAGTCAGCCCCAGAAACAAAGGCCTTTGCCAAAACCAGCAAACGCTTCTCTCCTCCCGAAAAGGAATGAAAAGGTCGCTCATAGTCTTCAGGCTGAAAACCAAAGACTTCTGCCATCACCTGAGCCTGGGCCAATTTGGTATAACCATCCAAGGCAACAAAGTCTGCCAAATTTTCAGCATAGGCCAGAGGCTCAGGAAATCCAGCGGCTTCAGCCTGGCAAATGGCCAGCCAAAGACACGCTTCCTGGTCTGCCAAAAGATAAACAAGCAAAGGGGTGTCAGACTCAAGCGGTGAGGTTTGAGGAACAAGATAGGATACGCCAGAAACAGTGATCTCACCCAGATCTGCTTCGAGTTCCCCTCGCAAAAGCTGAAACAGCGTCGATTTTCCCGCGCCGTTTACCCCCACAATTCCCATCCGGGAACCCGCAAACACTTCAAGATGAAGTCCCTGAAAAAGCCAGTCCGTTGAACCTGGCCAAGTAAAAGAAAGTTCAGAAAGAGTCAAGATACTCGCAGTCATTAATACATCACGCTCCAGAATAGGTATTCATAAAAACTCTGGTTTTAGCGTGCGATTTTCATGGCTGGCGTCAGCAAGGCTCCTTATGCTTTACAAGATACGTTACGTTTTTTAAGTCGTAACGCTGATGAAAAAAGTTCCCTTGGGGCGAGATAGCGAACTAGAGAAATTCGCTTTCTTCGCCCCGGGCGATGGCCAGAATTTCTTCTGCTTCCCAGGGAGTTTGTGAATCGTATTCATTCACAAAGGCCACCCGTTTGACCTCCGCCAGCGAAGTCAAGCCTTGCGTAGCTTTAAAATAGCCATCCTCAGCCATAGAAACCAGTTTGGCTTCGGTTCGGGCAATGCCTCGAATTGTCGCCGCCGGTTTGCGCTCTAATACAGCTTCACGAATGGCTTCGTTAATCACCATCAGCTCATGAATAGCCACCTGGCCTTTATAGCCATGCTGACTACACTCAGCACAGCCGACAGGCTTCCAAAGCGGAAGCGCATCGGGTTCAACAGTTACCAAGCCAAGCAAATCCAAGGTTTCACGGGTGGGCACTTCAGATTGTTTACAATGGGGGCACAAACGGCGCACCAAACGTTGTGACAGCACAGCCACATGGCTGGAGGCAATCAAATAGGCCTCTAAACCCTGCGAGGCCAAGCGCAAAAGCGCGCCTGTGGCATCAAAGGCCGCATAGGAGGTCAAGACCTTGGCACCGCTCAAGGCCAGTTCTACGGTTGCAGCCAAGGTTTCAGGAGCATCCAATTCACTAACCATCAGGATATCGGGATCCAGATAGCTCATGGAGCGAATCATTTCAGCAAAACTGTCACCTCGCTCCTGACTCCAACCGCCTTGTACGGTTCCAGGAACCGTAAGCTCAATTGGGTTTTCAGCAGTAATAATCGAACGGTTCTGCTCATTGAGATAATTCATAGAAGCATAAAGCGTAGAGGTTTTGCCTGAACGCGCAGGCCCGGTGAGAATAATCAAGCCACCTGGTGTATTCAAAAGCTTTTGGTAACGGTGCAGGCAAAGCGGAGAAAAGCCTGTGCGCTCAAGGTTCAGGAGCAATTCCTGCTGTGTTCCCTGACGCTCTTGAAGATTCAGCACCATGGTTTCTCCCCAGAGGCTGGGATAGGTCGCCACCCCCAGCTCCAACTGTTTATCCATCAAAGTGGCTTTGACCCGGTTGCGTTGATGGGTCAGAACATTCTGAGGATTCAGGGCGCAGAGTTGTTTCAAGCGAGTCATCATTGGGCCCGCCAATTCCTGCGGCAAATCTGTTTTATGGTGCAAAACCCCGTCAATCCGGTAGCGAATGCGCAGATATTTCTCCTGGGGTTCAATATGGATATCGGAAGCCCGATCCTTGAGCGCGTTTTTAAACAGAAAATTAACGACGGTTTCTTCCTGGCGGCGCTGGGCATCGCTGGCATAGAGGCTAACACCGCCCACGGTCAGCGTAGATTCAGCACTTGAATCTACCCCCGCAGCGGGTGGAGACGAAACAGGTGCTGCCGGTGCTGAAACTGTTTTTTCTGAGGTTTCAGTATCATACAGGTCAGGCACTTCTGCATCATAGAGACTGATGCTGGCCAAGGGAGAAGGCGCATGGTTTTCAGGCAATTCAGCCTGAATCGGAGGCGGTTCGGGAGGGGGCGGTGGAGCAGCGACAGGCTGTTTGCGCAGCAGATATTCCTGTAAAGTGCCCTGCAAAGCTGAAGCAGGGGCGATGGCAGGCAAAACACGACAGCGGAACTGTTTTTCTATGTGGCGAATCGTGGCTTCATCCAAGGGGTCTTCCATGACCACGGTCATGCGTTCATCCTGCATATGCACGGGCAGAACACTTTTCTCGGTCAGGAACTGAAGCTCCAACTTCTCTAAAAGAGACAAATCAATCAATTCCAAAGAGGGTATAATGCGGGGCACGTCCAATTGAACGCTCAGCGCATCCACCAATTGATTTTCATTCAAGGCCTGCATTTCAAGCAAAATCTGACCCAGTTTTTTGCCTTTGATTTTTTCCTGAATTTGAACGGCTTGCTCCACATGCGCGGGCCGTACCACTTTCATATTGACCAAAAGTTCACCCAAAAGAATCCGCTTATTGTATTTGCGCAAAAAGCGCTGAAGCTCTTCAGGGCTGATCAGTTTCAGCTCCACACAAATCTGACCAAAAGGTTTATAGGTTTTGCCGGATTGAGAAATAAATTTCTGCTCTTTTTGAATTTCCAAAACCTTCGCCAAAGCATCTGTCGTGAGATAGCCTTCTTTGACCAACAATTCACCCAATTTAAAACTGGGCCTGGGAGGAGTCACTTGATTCATGTTTGGTTTGCCTGCATATTCACAAATTATAATTAGAATTGTAACCCAGAGCATGAAAGGCATGAAAGCCAGCATCGGTTTTGCCATGCTAACCTGAAAACAATGCGTACTTCAACCCTCATCGATTTTCAGTCAGAAACACCCACTTTGGCCCCCAAACATTCTTGGCCGCTTACTCTGGGCTGGGTAGGCACAGGAGCCGCTCTGTTTATTTTATGGACGCATTCAGAAATCTGGCTGCTGGCAGGGGCCTTGCTCTATCTGGCCTGGAAAGGATTTGTCAATGGTTATACTCAAAAGGGCAAAGCTTACGCCTATGCGGCACAAATCCAAACAGCCCTGAAGTATCTGAGCCTTGCACACAAGCTCAACCCCTGGTATTCACCCTGCCTGCTGGCCCTTGCCCATTTATACGCCGATCAGGGAAATTGGCCCAAAGCCAAAGACCATTACCAAAGAGTGCTTCAACAGGTTAGCAATCAGATTGAAGCTTGGAACGGTCTGGGTTTCTGTTATTTGGCTGAAGAAAAATACCAGGAAGCAGGTCACGCCTTTCAAAAGGCCTATCAGATTCGGCGAGGAGACCCCAAACAGCAGGGAGCAGCCGAAATTGACTGGGAACAAAGTCAGTCTCTCCCCCGCTTCAACCGCTTAAAATTAAACCATGAAGAAGAACAGTTGCATTATCTGCTGGAGCAGCAGCACTTGCCTGAAAGCTTCACTACTCAATGGCTTCACCTCAGAAATTGGCTCACAAAACTGGAAGCAGATCCCACAGCACCGGTCTTTGTGCAGCTCACACCCGAAGATCCTTTGCTCAAAAACTGGGGGCACAATCTGCACCTCTATCTGCCTCCCCGGCAGTCAAGCCCCTGTCTGAAAGTCCAAAACTGGCAAAGCCTCAGCCAAAATTTTCAAGCCAACCAGCAGATTTGGTGGGATGATTTTTTAAGCCCCGCCAGCCTGGCAGAACTGCAAAGATTTTGCTGGGAAAGCACGTTCTGGCATGATGGCAGCCGCCAGGCGGGATATCTGGCCAGCACAGTAGATGATGGCTTTCAGTGTCCCTTGCTTTTTCAAATTGCCGATGAACTTCGCCATCGTTTTCCTGAACTGCTAAAGGCCTATCCCCTGGTTTATCTCTGGGCTTTTAAATGCGACAGCAGAGGGCAAGGCGTTGCCCTTCACAATGACAGCGCCAGTATCAATCTCAATTTTTGGATTACACCCGACAGCGCCAATCTCAATCCTGAAACAGGGGGCCTGCTGATTTACCCCCAGGAACCCCCTCAAGAATGGGATTTTGAAACCCTGCGCATGGATCAGGCAGGGATTGAGACCTGGCTGAAAGCCCATCCGCAAGAACCAGTACGGATTCCCTACCGCTGTAATCGGGCGGTCTTGTTTAAGTCCCGCTTGTTTCACACCAGTGACGAAATCCAGTTTCAATCCGGCTATTTGAATCGACGCATCAATATCACCCTGCTCTTTGGTCAAAAGGGCCTGGGCTATTACCCCCGCCCCAAAGTGATCCCTGTTTGCTCCTCTATTTCAGGTATTTAAAATGGGTTGGACAAGCATATAAATCTTGTTCAAAACATATGAATTCATTCAGACTGCTTGCTTTTCAAGGCTCCGTTTTTGTAGAATCGAAGAATCAGAGTGCAGCAAGAAAAAAGCAGGGAACGGGATAAGTGAGCGTACAGGAGAGCTATTTATCTTTTAAAAACACGTACTGCGTAAATGCAATATGGATGTAATCAAAGTCGAACAGGCTGCCGATTACCTCCAATGTGCCGTCAGTAAAATTTATCGGCTGATTCACAACAATCAACTCAATGCTCAGAAAGTCAACCGCTATTGGTTTATCTGTCAGCGTTCTTTGCGCACATTCTGGTTTGACGAGCTTCGCCAACAAGCTCTTGAACATCTTGAAAAAGAAGATTTTCCTGCCGCCATGCGTTTTTATCAACTGCTGGGCAAACACTTTCCCAATCAAGTAGACGGTTGGTATGGCCAAGGCCAGGTCGCCCTGCAAATGGGTGACCACAAAGAAGCGCTGAAGTATTTGCGCAAATGCTTGAAAGAGTTTCCCGATTATATCCCCGCCCACCTGGCCCTGGCCCAGCTTTATTATGTGAGAGAAAGTTATGCAAAAGCGCTGCAACACTATCAATTTCTCTTTGATAAAGCCCCTGAAGATCTTCAAATTCTGTATAATCTGGGCCTGACCCTGGCCGCCCTGCAGCGCCCACGCGAAGCCCATCAGTTTTTTCGCACGGCCATCGCCATGGATCCGGGTTATAGCAAACCCTACTACGCTTTGGGTTTTTCTTATTACAGTCAGGGAAATACCACGAAATCACTTGAATATTATCAAGCAGCACTGGCGCTAGAGCCCGACAACAGCAGTTATATGGCCAGTATTGCCACCAGTCTCTATGCACAAAAAAATTATACGCAGGCCATTGAATGGTTCCAAAAAGCCCTCAAAACAGACCCTTCCCAGGTAGACCTCTATTTCAGCCTGGCCCTGGCCCAGGAAGACGGTGCCCAGGAAAAGGACGCCCTTGTTTCTTACCGCAATTATCTGAAATATTTCCCCTACTGCGCCGATGCCTGGTACAATCTTGGGCTTCTCAATCTGCGCCAGCAAAATCTGGATGAAGCGCGTCGCTGTTTACAAAAAAGCTTGGATCTCAATCCAGAAAACAGTTTGGCTCACAACCATCTGGGCTTGGTTTTAAGTCACCAGCAACAGTTTGAAAAAGCCCTTGCGAGCTATCAACGGGCCCTGAAGGGCACCGAGGAAAGCTCTGAGAATGCTGATCTGACAGCTGAAATTCACCACAATCAGGCCTTGACCCTGCACGCCATGAAAAATTATCCCCAAGCCTTGCAAGCCTGCGAAACAGCTCTCAAAGCCAAACCTGATTTTCTCAACGCCCAACTCACCCAAGCCCATCTCTATTTTGAACAGGGTGAAGCACAAGCTGCAGCTGAGAGTTATCAAAAGATCCTCAAGCAGGGCTATCAAAGCGAAAAGGTCTATTACTATCTCGGGCTGGCTTCTCATCAGTTGAATCAATTGGATCAGGCTCTGGATGCCTACCGCCAGGCACTGGAAATTAAGCCCGATTTTTACCCGGTTTATAATGCCTTGGGCTATGTCTGGCAAAACCGCAAAGAATATCTCAAAGCTATCAAGTTTTATTATCGGGCCTTGGCGCTGTCCCCGACCTATACCCGCGCCATGTACAATCTCGCGCTGGTTTTTACCGAACAGCGCGACTTTAAACAGGCCTTGAAATGGTATCAAAAAACCCTCGAACATGACCCTGAGCATATCGAAGCCTATATCAATCTGGGTTTTACCTACGATAACCTCAATCTGCTGGACAAGGCGATTGCCTGTTACCGTCAGGCCCTCGATAAATCAGGTCAAACCCCCAGCCTCTATGTCATTCTTGGACTGGCCTATGCCCGCGCCCGCAAATTGGATGATGCCATTGCCACCTATCGCCTGGCGCTGAAACAATTGCCCCAGGAAGCCAGTGAACTGTATTATCTGATCGGGCTGGCCTATCTTAGCAATCAAAGCAAAAGTGACAAAGCCATCGAAGCCTTTGAAGCCGCGATAGCGCATGCACCTGATCAAACCCACAGTGACGCCTCCCTGCATTTGGGCAATCTCTGGTTGAACCGCCAGGAACTCGACAAAGCCATTGCCTGTTACCGCGATGTAATCGCCTCTGATCTGCAGGCCGCCCACGCCTATATCGCGCTGGCCAATGCCTATCATCTCAAGGGCGAAGCTGAAAAAAGTCAAAAATACAGTCGCATGGCCTTAAAAATTCAACGCAATGACCCCGAAATTCTGTATCAAGTTGCCCTCTTGAATTTTCGCCAGGACCGCTGGCGGCAAGCCCTGGAGTTATTCCAGGAGGTGATCAGTCTAAACCCCGATCACGCTGGAGCCTATAACTATATGGGCAGTATCTTCAGATCACTGGGGTATCATGCCAAAGCCATTGCCGCCTTTCAAAAGGCACTTTCACTGGACCCTGAGTATTGCGTCGTGCATTTGAATTTATCATATACCTGCTTTGATATGGGCAATACTGAAGAAGCCCTGCAACATTGCAAAGAAGCCATCGCCTGCGAGCCCGATTGCTCAAATACCTATTATTGGTTGGGTCATCTCTGCTATAGCCAGGAAGACTGGCAGGGCGCCATCAGCGCCTTTGAAAAAGTGCTTGAAAAAGATCCACAGCATGAAGAAGCTTTAAAGTGGTTGCCTTTGGCAAAAAAACATTGGATCCGCAAACGCAATACAGGCCCCCTCTCTTTGAAGATCGGGGGCCTGCCTTAGGCTCTTGCCAGCGACTGACAGTTCTTACCAGTCTTTCAGACGGCGGTAGGCGCGCTGAGCGTCAGAGGTATAAGAACTTCCCCCCTCAGAACGCAAAAGACGGGTAAAGGTTTCAGTTTCTGACCAGCGACTGTCGTAGGGTTTCATCAGATTGTCAATCAAACGGTAATCACTGCGCGCATCCTGGGTACTGTCTCTTTCAGCCCGCAGAAGATTCACATAGGTATCTGTGGCATTGCTGCGCGATTCATTGCGACGCAGACTGTTATCAATCATATTGAAACTGGTACGGGCCTCATAGGATCGGCCCCGACCGCCTTCTGCACGCAAAACCTGTAAAAAGGCATCGGTGACTTCAGAGAGCGATTCGCCAGAGCGGCGGGCAGAACGGATCAGCTCAAGATTCTGACGGGCATCAATACTATCGGCTTCAGCACTCAGCAAACGGCTATAGGCTTCGCGAACTTCCCAATCCCCTGAATGATAGGGATCACTGCCCCAGGGAAGGGAGTTGTGGTTGTCAAAGGGATCCTGGTCAAAGGGATCTTGGCCATAGGGATTGTGATTATTAAAGGGGTCGTGGCCAAAGGGGTCATGGGGCATGACAGGAGGTTTGGGATAGACAGGCTGATGAGGTTTATTGAAAGGGTCATGGCCGATCGTATTGCCAGGATAGTTGGGCTGGTGGGGTTTATTGAAAGGATCATTGCCCCAGGGACGATCGTTGGGAATCACGGGCTGACTGAAATCAGGTTTCTGACTGGGCTTACTAAAGGGATCAGAGCCAAATTGAACGCCCTGCGAAGGAACTGAACCCCGGCGGGAATCACTCTTGAAACTGTCACGGAACGGATCTGCGTTGTGAGCAGGAGCATCTGGAATAATGGGACGGGAAGAAGGACGTGAAGAAGGAACTGAATTGAAGGGATTGGATCCATGAACACGCAGGTCAGCCATGAGACACCTCGATTTTACTTTAGCTTAACCTGAATATAGAAACCATTTAACAAAAACTTGCGTATTTTTTGCTTAATTCCACTTGTAAAATTTGCTCTAAGTCGCGTAAACCCGCTAAATTCTCAAACAAAGCCCCCTGCTGGTTTTTGATCTGGGCCCTGAAGGCTTGATTCAATCCACAATCCTGGGCCAGAGCCAAGGCCAAATCCACATAGGCGTCCGGATCTGAAGCCACCAAGCCCTCAATTCCCATGGTCTGGTAAAAGCCTTGGGTGAAGCGCCCCCGCAAAAACTCACCTGGCAGGGTTACAATCGGGCAAGCCTGGGCCAAGGCTTCGTAAGAAGTATTGCCCCCGCCAAAATGCAGGGGGTCTAAAATGACATCTGCACAGGCCAGTAAACGTTCAAAACGCGGCTGCGGCAGACGGGGGAAAAAGCGAATCTGCGGCAGGCATTCAGGCATGACCGCTTGCCAGCGTTTGAGTAATAGTGGTTTCCAAGCCAGAACAGGGGGTTCAGGCACAAACAATTCGGCCTGGGAATCCCTTTGCAGAATCGCTTGCAGCATCCCATCAAAGTCTGGGTGAAATTTAAACAGGCTCTGCGGGCAAAGATAAAGATGCTTGCCTTCAGACAAGCCAAATTCTGAACGCGAAACAGAAACAGGTACTGCCAAAGGATAGACCGGATGCAAATGCGCTAAACGCAACAGACGCTCACTGTAATGGGCTTCAGCCCCCTCTGGTTCAAGCACCTGGTTTGAAATAAACAGGTCGATTTCTGGCAAACCCGAGGTCAAGGGGTGGCCCCAAGTCACCGCCTGAAGGGGTGCAAACCGGCCCATCGCCAGAAACCAGGAACGGGGATCCATGCCCAGATCCAGCCAGATCAAAATATCCAGTTCAAGTGCTGCCAGGCACTGACGGGCCTGCTGAAAATCACCCGGCAAAACACAGACCCGATCAGCCCGCTCCTGCACAGATTGTCCCAGCGCATCCTGCACCGGCTCGAAGCAGATCACGGTGCGCTCAAAACTTTGTACATCCCAGGCTGCCAACATGCCTGCAAAAATTCTGGCAATGGTATGCTCGCGCAGGTGGGTAGAGGCAAAACCAATTTTGATTCTGGCCTGAGGGGGGCCCTTGTAGTTTTCACAATGGGTCGCACGAAACGCCAATTCCGGGCAGGCCTGAAGATAGATTCTTGCCAACTGACTCATAAAATCCCGATCCTGCCCCCCTTGATAAGCCAGATAAAAGGGCAGCCCCACCCCTTCTCGCCAGGGGTCGTGAATTCGGGGAGGTTTTTCTTCAAGGGCATTTAATTCAGCTTGAAAACGCGTTCGCCAAGCTTCAATGTCTTCACGACTTGGGTAAAGAGGGGGCAAGAGCAAGGCCTTCTGCACGCGCACCAGGGGATCGGGGCGCAAAGCCCAAGCCCGCTCAAGTGCACGCCCCGCCTCAGTGGTTTGCCCCTGGGCCCGCAATACCTGCGCCAGATTTAACCAAGCTTCAGGCCAGTCGGGCGCAACCTGCAAGGCCTGTTGAAAGCAAAACCCAGCGTTTTCAAGCTGAAAGAGCGCCAGATAGAGAACGCCTTGGTTATTCCAGGTTTGCGCACGTTCTGGATTGAGCGCCAAAGCCTGCTGAAAAGCCGCCAAGGCCTGTTCTGTTTGCCCCTGACGCTGAAGCACCACCCCCAACGCATCCTGGGCGGGTGCCAAGACAGGGTTTTCTTGCAAAGCCCTGCGCAAAGCTTTTTCAGCCGCTGGTAAACGCCCTGTTTCAAGCAAAAGACGCCCCCAACCCAACCAGGCCAAAGCCTGGCTGGGTTCTTGGTTTAAGCTTTGAAGATAGGCGTTTTCTGCCTTTTCCATCTGCCCCTGTTCAAGCCAAAGATTGCCCAGATTGAGCAAAATCATTGGATGATTGGGTAATTCAAACAAAAGTGCAAGATAAAGTGTTTCCGCCTGCTCTAAGGCCCCTTGCTCCTGCAAGTGCAAGGCTTGAGTAAAACGGGTCTGTTGATCAGAAACGGGGTTTTGATTCAATTCAGACATTCCGAAAATCCCTTCCATTCAAGCCAGCGCATAAATAGAGTAAACTTGTTTCTGCCACACGATCTCTTTTATGATAACAATACAAGGGTGTCATCACAGGATGAAAGTGATAAAAAGGATCCCCCGCCCCCATCATTAAGCCAGGAAAACCATCGCATGAAACTCTCTCCCTCCTTCGAAACCGCACTTACCCTCTTTCAACAGGGTCAATTGGGGCAGGCAGCCCAGATTTGCCAGGAAACGCTGGAAACCAGCCCACAGAATGCCGAAGCCATGCATCTACTCGGCCTGATTGATTTTCAACAGGGCCAGGCACCTCAAGCCGCAGACTGGATTGCCAAGGCCCTGGAAACAGATCCCCAGAATCCTTTCTATCACGGCAATCTGGCTTCGGTTTTGCGCAGCCTGGGCCAGTACGAAGAAGCTTTAAAACATGCCCGCAAAGCCTTAAAAAAGCAGGAAAACTCCCCCGAACTTCACAACAATATTGGCTCAATGTATCAAGAAGCGGGTCAGCCCGGCAAAGCCCGCCAACATTTCCGCGAAGCACAACGCCTCAAACCCAATTTTGCCGATGCCTGGTATAATCAAGCCCTGCTTGAAATTCGCCAGGGCCAAACAGAGGTGGCTCTGAACTGTCTCGAAAAATTATTGAAATTTGCCCCCGATTATGCTGAAGCTTGGTTTCAACGGGGATTGCTATTGCAAACCAGTGAAAAAAAAGAACAAGCCCTGCACAGCTATCAGCACTGTTACCAATTGCAACCCCAGCATTTTCAGAGCATCTGCAATGCGGGCGTGCTTTTGCAGGCCTTGGGCCGCCCGGTGGATGCCTTTCACCACTACCAAAAAGCGCTTGAAATTCACCCTCAATATGCCCAGGCAGCGTATAATCTGGGCACCCTTTTTGAGGAAATGGGAGAATTTGAAAAAGCCTTGCCCAGCTACGAAGCGGCCCTGCGTTTTGACCCTGGTTTTGTACAGGCTGCACTGAACCTGAGCAAAGTGCTGCTTGAACTGAACCTGCCCGATAAAACCCGTGATTTGCTTGAACAGGTCGTTAGCGCCTTGCCCGAACAGTTGGATGCCTGGATCTTACTGGGCAACGCCTGGGAAGCCTTGCTGGAGCCCTCAAAAGCAGCTGAGGCCTATCAAATGGCATTGAAACAAGCTCCGCACCACCTGGGGGCACGTTATAATCTGGCTTATCTGGCCCAGGAACAAAACCAGGTAGAAACCGCTCTGCAAGGCTATGCCGAGGTACTGAAAGACGATCCTGAATTTGTGCAGGCGCACTATAATACAGGCTTTTTAAAACTCTTAAAGGGCGAGTTTACAGAGGGTTGGGAAGAATACGAATGGCGCTGGCGCATGCCAGGCATGCATTTGTTTGAGCAGGGCCAAACCCCCTTTTGGCGAGGAGAAAACCTCAACAAAAAGCATTTACATCTAGTGGCTGAACAAGGCTTTGGCGATACTTTGCAATTTGTGCGTTACCTGCCCCTGCTCACAGCCCAGGGCGCGCAAGTCAGCATGAGCTGCCAAGCAGAAATCAAAACGCTACTTGAGGCTTCTCTGCCTGAAATTGAGCTCCATGCACTCAATAGCCCCATTCCCCCAGCGGATTACTGTCTGCCGCTTTTGTCTTTACCACGGGTGATGCAGACTCAACGGGAAACCATTCCCGCACAGATCCCCTATTTGAAGGCTCCTGAAAGTAAAACCCAAACGCTTTCAGCGTCGGGATTAAAAGTGGGTTTGGTCTGGTCAAGTGGTTTTCGCAATGAAAAAATCCTCTATCAGGTCTACCAAAAAAAATCACTTCGTCTTGAACAGTTTCAAGAATTATTGGGCCTGTCAGGGGCAAGCTTTTACAGCCTGCAGAAGGGGGTGGAACAGGCAGAAATAGAACCTTTGCAAGCAAAATTTCCCCAATTGCATGATCTTGCCACCTCGATTCACGATTTCGCCGATACCGCAGCCTGGATGAATTGCCTGGATTTAATCATCAGTGTAGATACTGCTACAGCACATCTGGCAGGCGCTTTGGGCAAGCCCACCTGGGTGCTCTTGCCCTTCAGTGCAGATTGGCGTTGGCTGCAAAACCGTTCAGACAGCCCTTGGTACCCCAGCATGCGCCTGTTCAGACAAGAAGCCCCAGGCAACTGGCAAGGTGTCTTGTCAGAGCTGCAATCAGCTTTGAAGCAAAAGCTTGCCACTGGTGCCTTTGAAAAATAAACAAAGGTTTTACAAACCCTTCGGTCTTAGCAAATAAGCCAAAATGTCCCGCTGAATTCAGCGGGACATTTTGGTGCTTAAAGCCTTTAGGGGGCCACAAAACTGATCGAAGGCTCAGACATAAATTTACCGGCAATATCCAGCAAGCCACTGAAACTTACCGTACATTTATCGCCGGTATTAAACAGATTATCGGCAGCATCGACCGAAACCATAACGCGATTGACCCCTGTAAAGACCGCAACCGCTGAAGCAGGCAAAGTCACAGGGGTGCCATTGCAATTCAGACTGTAATTCTTGGCTGCAACCGCAGCTGTGACAAAAGCATTGCCCGCAGGTGCAGAACCCGTTTGATTATTGGCGCCGCCCACCACAGTTTTGGTCGTGGTCAAGTCAAAATACAAGTCCTTAGAAAAATTCAGGAAAAAATTATCGCGGGGTGAAATCTCTGAGCCCACGCCGGTCACACGGGTTGCCTCAAGATTATCTGTAACTGAAAAGGGCAAAAAGGCCTTGTACTGGGTGCCCACCAAAAAGGGGCCATCTTCGATATCCACAATTTCAGTGGTGGTACCCCCCGGCACGTCTTTGATCACGGTAGAGGTTGAAATATTGGCCTGGCGGGCTTTATTTCCATCTACGTCTTTGATACCACCGGTATCCGCGTTGCCACTGCCATCATTATAAGAAAGAATCACACGAAAACGGCGATCCGAGGCAATTGGCAGACCGTATTTGGGAGTCAGACGAATCACGCGATCGGTATCCCATTCAAAATTAAAATGGCGGATATCATAGACAGAATCAGTCGGCGTGCCACGTACCGAGATCGGTTTGGCAATGGGGGTGCCCACCGACATTTTCACATCACTGTCGGGTGAATTGGACTGAAGGGCAAAAGAGCGCTGCACTGATTCTTTGTTCATATTTTCGCTGAAAGTCAATTCAATCACGCCATTGGCATTGAATGACTCTGAATAAGCAGGCTTGGTCATGACCACTTCGGGCTTGTTTGAAATGGCATATTGATCGCCCTTAAACTCCATATCCAGCTTGGTTTCAAGCGCAGAAAGCGAAGCCAGACGCTTGCGGGTGGTATAACCCGGCGCGGTGACACTCACCTCCATGGTTTTTTGAGTGGGAATGTCTTTGATAACATGGTACCCATTCTCTAAAGTCGCGGTGCTTTCAAAAACCAGCGTAGGATCATTGGATTTGACTTTGACAATGGCATTGTTCAAGCGGGAGCCCAAATCATCAAAGACCAGAACCCGTAACATAGAGGTAATTTCAGGGGTGGGGGTAGGCACAGGTGTTGCCGTGGGTATGGCTGTGGGCACCGGAGTGGGGGTCATGTCAGGGACGGGGGTCGGGGTCGCTACAGGAATCACGGTGGGTAAAGGGGTGGGCACAGGTGTTGCCGTAGGAATTGCCGTGGGCTCGGCGGTAGGCGTTGCTGAGGGAGAGGGGGCGGGGGTGCTCAAAGGAGGGGTGGGGATTTGCGTGGTCTGACAGGCGGTTAGCAGGATCAAACTGGTGAGGCCCCAAAGATTTTTACGCTGTTTCATTGCATTGCTCCATCTCGTTGATCATCTTGATACCCTTTCATCATCCATGCTGAACGGTGCAAATGCAAGTATTTTAAACACGCACCTCTAAAAAAGACGCCCCGAAGGCAGGAAAGGTTCCCTGCTTTCGGGGCGTGTCGCTGGTCTTGCGAGCAGCGACAGATTTGAACGAATAAGCTTAGCTGGCGTTCGCTGAAGCGTTATCGCGTGAAGAATCCAAGGTATTACCTGCAGGATCCAGAACGGTGCTGTTCACTTTGATGCGAACGGTATCACCCGGTTTGTAGATATTCAGTTTGCCATTCACTGCAGTGTTGGGATAGACAATAAATCCACCGCTGGGTGCATTTAATTCACCCGTTGCAAATGAACCAGCTTGAGGAATGGTAACCATCAGAACATCTTTACTGGAAGAAGCTTCTTTTGCTCCTGTCGCCAAAGCCAGGGTCATGGTATCATTGGCATCCCAAATCCGCGCCATGCTGCCTGCAGCCCCTGAATTGGTTTCAGTGACGGTGAAAAGACCGCCAGTGCTGAGCAGCTTAGAGTTCAGCTGATACTGAGTTTGAGCCACATCGCTGGCAATCACCCAAATGCCGTTGGGATGAGCAGCATTGCCCAATTTAGTGGTTGCAAAGGCACCTGAAGGATTCAGACGGGCAGCCGCAACGGTTTTGCCATTGCGGGTGGGAGCAGCAGCCAAACCGACACGCAGGAAATTTCCTGCTGCCAAAGCCGCTGAACCCAAAGCACGGTTCACAGACCAACCGGTCGACATGCCGTTCAAAGCGTTAAATACCTCAGCATCGGTACCGTTACCACCTGCATTAACCTGGGCAGAAGTAGCAGTTTCTGAAGTGCCATCGGTATAGCGGAAATCAACAGAAATCGTATCTCCACCGGCAGTTGCGCCTGATACAGTGGTGAATGAGGCCAGCGAAGGTGCGCCACTGACAACAACCAGACCTGTGGCGGGCGCATTCAAAGCATCATTTGCAAAAAGCCCTGTCTGGCGAATAACAGCCACAGCCACATTTTTACCTGAATTTTGAGCCGTTGCTGCCAAGGTATAGGTAATGCTGTTGGTTGCAGCAATATTACCAGCCCCGGCAGCATTGGTTACGGTCCAACCTGTATTACCTGTCAATGTAGTGTTTAAGAGCGTCTGAACCTGTGCGGCATTGTCTGTTGCACCAGAAGCACCCGAAGTGACGGTAGCTGCAGCGCTTCCATCTGTGTAATAGTATTCAACCGTCAGAGCTCTGGATTGTGTTGCCCCCGCAGCAACAGCAGCACCTGTCGCCGTAGCAGAACTGGTATTGCGGAAGAAAGAGGCCGCAGCCTGCGTGCTGGTCGTACCATCAGAAAGCAGATAAACAGGAGCTGTTGTACCCAGATTGCTAGGGCGTGCAGCCACAGTAGAACTCAAAGTAGTCTGAGAAGGTGGCAAGAGCAATACGGTCTTGTGGGTCAGGTCGGTGGTGTCATAAACCGCAGTACCGCCCAAGGCACCCCAGGTACCGTTATAGGTGGTTACGCCACCGGTTTGAACGATGGTGGTATTGTAGTTCTTAGCGGTTGCAGTGCTGGTAGCGATGGTGCCACCGGGATAAGCGGCTGCAGCCTTGGTATCAGAACCCGCAGTGTTTTCCATGCCCCCCGCAATCGAGATATCGCGGGTATAGATGATCATGCGCTCGCTGTAGCGAACACGAACCGCGTCACCATTCTGGCCACCGTTTTCGTTGGTTTCAGCGGTAATACTGCTGATCGTGGGCTTCACTTCGTCGGTTTTGATTGCGAATTTGTAAGACTCTTCAAAATCACCATCGGTCAGTTTGAAGTGTTT
>PFGG01000021.1 GCA_002783405.1 bacterium (Candidatus Blackallbacteria) CG13_big_fil_rev_8_21_14_2_50_49_14
AGGCTGAGCTTGTTGCTGAGGCTGAGCTTGTTGCTGAGGCTGAGCTTGTTGCTGAGGCTGAGCTTGTTGCTGAGGCTGAGCTTGTTGCTGAGGCTGAGCTTATTGCTGAGACTGAGCTTGTTGCTGAGACTGAGCTTGTTGCTGAGGCTGAGCTTGCCCCTGAGGCTGAGCTTGTTGCTGAGGCTGAGCTTGTTGCTGAGGCTGATGCTGAAAGCATTGCTGCTTCTTTGTTCGCTGAGCCTGCCCCTGAAGCTATTTTTGCTGAATCTTCAGATCCTGCTGACGCCTTATTTTCTAAGACGACAACAGAGAGTGATTCAGTGGCTTTGCCTGTTGCGCCGGTTTCCGAAACGGTTCAAGAGTCTGTTGAAGCACAGGATTTACGAGCCCGGATGGTGATACGTCTGCAACGAGAACAAGTGCTTTTGTTTTCGCACCGCAGCCGCGTGATGCCTGCTTTGGAGGCTGCTTACCAGCAGCTCAGCCAGTCTTTTGCGCCCTTGCTTTGGGAAAAATATCAAAAAGCACAGGAGCGGGCAGAATACAAGGCGCAGGAGTCAGAATGGCTTTTAAAACTTGCAAATCGACTTTTGCATGAGCCTTTGGCTCCGTCTCACCGTGTTTTATTGAATTTACAGCGCTCAAATGATAAATGGAGCGAGATTTCTCATTTGCAGACGGGGCTTGAAACCTGTCTTGAGAAATTGGTTAAAGAAAAAGACAGAGCTCAACAGGACTGCGAGCAATTGCAGGCCATGTTGGGATTGCCCGAATGGGCTGAATATCGGGAAACCTCTGAGTTTCAAAAAGCTGAGCGGATGTTGGCGGCTGCTATTTCTCAATTGCAGACCGATCGTCCACTGGATTTAAAACCCGTTCTGAATGAATTGGCTTGGGTGGCCCGAGTAATGAATAGCTGGAAGAATACTTCCAATCCTGAAGAAGAATCAATGGTAGCTTTATAATGGCAAATCGTGACAAATTCATGCTTCTTTTCCTGATTATCCTGATTGGCGTGGCCTCTTGGATTATTGCCACAAAACCCATCAAACAGGGTTTGGATATTCAGGGCGGCATTCATCTGGTGGTTGAAGCCAAGGATGTCAAAGAAAAAATTGTAGACAATAAGGTGGTTGAATCTGCCGTCAAAGTCAATCCTGAAGTGATGTTGGCGGCAATTGCCGTTGTGCGCCAGCGTGTCGATGGATTGGGGGTTGCTGAACCCATGATTCAGCTCAAAGGGGAGCGTCAGATCATTGTTGAGCTCCCAGGTATTAAAGATCCGCAGGATGCGGTCAAGTTGATTGGTGAAACCGCAAAATTGGATTTCCGTCGCCAAGACCCCAAAGACCCCAGCAAATGGGTGGAGACAGGGGTTTACGGCAAGATGCTCAAAGATGCCCGTGCCAATCTGCGTGGGGCCAGTGACTGGATCATTGAATTTGAATTCAATAAAGAAGGCGCGCAAAAGTTTGGCGATCTGACCACCGAACTGGTAGGACAACCGCTGGGTATTTTTCTGGACAATAAATTGGTTTCGTCTCCACGCGTCAACAGTCCCATCACCGGAGGCTCGGGTCTGATCGAAGGGGGCTTTACCGCCGAAGACGCCAAGAAGCTCGCGATTCAGCTCAAGGCGGGTCAATTGCCTGTTCCTCTCGAAATGGTTGAAAACCGTACCGTGGGGCCCACCCTTGGGCAAGAAGCTGTTGAAAAGAGCTTCTTTGCGGGCATGGCCGGACTTTTCGTCGTGGTCATTTTTATGATTTGGTTTTACCGAATTCCGGGTGCCGTTGCTGATATTGCCTTGGTTTTCTACTCTCTTTTGAACTTGGCAATCTTTAAACTGATTCCTGTTACTTTGACGGTTCCAGGGATTGCGGGTTTTATTCTCAGTATTGGGATGGCGGTGGATGCCAATATTCTGATCTTTGAGCGTACGAAAGAAGAGTTGCGCATGGGGAAATCGATTTTCAATGCGGTTGAGTCGGGTTTCCAACGTGCTTTTTCTTCGATTTTTGACTCCAATACCACGACCTTGATCAGTTGTGCTGTTTTGTATTATTTCGGTACGGGTTTGATTCGTGGTTTTGCCGTTACCTTGGCGATTGGGGTGATTATCAGTATGTTTACTGCGATTACGGTTTCCCGCACCCTGATGCGGATTGTGGTTCGCTTCAAAAAAATGAGAAATCCGTTGCTTTATGGGGTTAAGCCCATGCGTAAGCAGCAGACTGGAGCCTGATGGGATGCTCCCCCTATTTGCCTCGCCTGAGCAGCGTGTTCGCGCCCGGATTGCGCAATGTTTGCACGAAATGGTGGATATTGATACAGTCCTGATGGAAGACGATAATTACCGTTTAATCCGGGGCTCGGCGGTGCTTTACCTGAGCATTGCGCCTTGGGGGGCTCGGGAAGTGTTGGTTCGCTGCACTTCCTATGTGGTAGTGGGAGCAACGATTGATGCTGAACTCATGGCTTTTTTACTGGAATCCAATTCCCGTGTTACTTTTGGTGCCTTTTCGGTGGATGAGGATCAGGATATTCTGTTTGAATATGCCCTGATTGCAACCCATGCCAATAAGTATGAGCTGAAAGAGGCGATTAAGGCAGTGGCCAAAGCGGTTGATGATTATGATAATAAAATTATCAACCGCTGGGGTGGCGAAACCAGCTATAAGGTGCTCTTTGGTGTAGATGCCGATTGAATCCTGCCTCTTTTAAAATTTACACTCAATCTCTTGATATCCAGGATCAGAGGCGTTATACTTCCAGTATTAATACTCTTTTAATAAATTTAATTAATATTTTGTAATATTGTAGTTTGGGTTTGAGTTGTTTCCTATGGGCCCTGAAAGATTTGGGCGATCTCTTAAAACAACTGCAATATTAAGAGAATATAGATACAAGGATATTTATTCTTTGAAAAGCGCAAAAGTTTTGGTGATAGATGATGAGCCTTCAATAACCAGCAGTATTAAGTACGGTCTGGAAAAAGAAGGTTATGTGGTTGTTACTGCAGACAATGGCACAGATGGCTGTGAATTGGCCCGTACTGAAAAACCAGATATCGTCGTATTGGATGTTATGCTCCCAGGCTTGGACGGATATGAGGTTTGCCGTATGATTCGTTCTGAATTGCCTGTGCCGATTATTATGCTGACTGCCAAAGGCGAGGAAATCGACAAAGTCGTAGGCTTGGAAGTCGGAGCTGACGAATATGTTACCAAACCCTTCAGCTTGCGCGAACTCCAAGCGCGGATCAAAGCTTTGCTGAGATTGGTTGCCCGTCATAAAAACACCAAAATGGTAGAACCCGATCGGATTGAAGTGGGAGAATTGGTGATTGATTTAAAACGCCATGAAGTCTTTTTAGATACCAAAAAAATCAATCTGACCCTGAAAGAATTTGAACTTTTGAAACTTTTGGCGCTGAATGCCAATAAAGTACTTTCCCGTGAATATCTGATTGAACAGGTTTGGGGTTATGATTTTACGGGAGAAGGTCGTACCGTGGACGTACATATCCATTGGTTGCGTGAAAAAATTGAAAAAGATCCGGAAAATCCGGTTCGTATTCAGACGGTGAGAGGCGTAGGCTATCGCTTTGAACGCCGTATCGGAAAACACGCAGACTAACCTTATGTCTGATTCTTCAGCCCAACTCACTGAATCCTCACCTTTTCTGCGCTTAAGTCTGTCCATTTTTTGGCAGGTTTTTGTGGCTTTGCTGCTTTTGATTACAGGCAGTCTTATCTTAGGAAGCCGTTTTCCTCATTTTGCCCCTTTTTGGAATATCTTGATGGGTTTGGTGGTGATCGGTCTGCTTTTTCAGGGCTTACAACGCCAAAGGCTGGTTTTAGAAAGTGTGGCTGATTCTCTGCGGGCTTTGGCACATGCCGATAACTTTCAGTTGCCTGCTGTTTTAGCGCGTTCAGAATTTTCGACTTTAAAAGAAGATCTTGAAAGTATTTCTGACTCTTTGCTTACACCTCAGCGGGCTTCTGCGAACACGGCCATGGTGCCTGTCGATTTAGAAAAAAATGAGCTCGAATCAATTATCCATTGTATGAACGATGGTCTGATTATTTATGACCGTGATCTGAATGTGATTCTCTTGAATCCAGCCTTGGCTGAGATGTTGATTCCCAGCAATCCTGCCGCAACCGGACGCTTGATTCAGAATCCAGATGATAAGCTTTTATTTGAGCGCACCGTAGACCCTGCGACCATGAAAAAGATTCACAAGGCCATGACAGAAGAACCTCTTTTGCCACGCTGTGATTTGATCGAACTCAAAAATCCTGTTCAGTTTTTGAAACGGTATTCTTCTCCCCTGTATAACCGTTTTCATGAGCAGATTGGTCATGTGATTATTTATCACGATATTACCAAAGAAGTGCAGTCTGAAAAGGTGCGTTCTGAGTTTATTACCAATGCCTCGCATGAGTTAAGAACGCCTGTTGCCTCCATGAAACTTTTGCTTGAGTCATTGATGGTGGGAGCCAAAGATGATCCCAAGGTGCGTGATGAGTTTTTAAATAATCTCTTGCGGGAAGCGGATCGGATGCATGTTTTGGTCAATGATCTGCTTGACCTTTCTCGTTTGGAAGGCGCCCATGAAAAATTAAGGGTGACCGATATTGATCTGCGCAAAGTCGTACACGACGCAATTCAGACCGTAACCCCCCTGGCCCAGAAAAAAGGCATTGTACTGCGCGAAAATCTTGAAGAGGATTTGCATACCATTCTGGCCGACCAATTGCGTTTGTCGCAGGTCTTGGTGAATCTTGTCAATAATGCTGTGAAGTTTACTCCCAATGGAGGTGAAATTCGCGTCATTGCCCGCCGCTTGAATGAAAAGAACGTGGAATTTAAGGTGCAGGATACAGGTATTGGGATTCCTGAAGAAGATATTCCCTATATCTTTGACCGTTTTTATCGGGTCGAACAGAATCGCCAGCGGCGTCATAATTCAGGTGGTACAGGCCTGGGGCTCACGATCACGAAACAGGTGGTTGAAATGCATGGGGGCAAAATCCATTGCAGCAGCAGTTCCAAGGGCACGACCTTTACCTTCACCATTCCGCAGAAACAAGTGGCTGTTCAACAGGTATAGTCTAACTGGAAGCCTGTTTGTGCTAGAAAGCGCACAATCGAATGACGCGTAAAGGTACGATAGCGCAGCTCCTCTTTCAAACACGTGCTCAAACGCTGCCACAGTGGGCGATCTCCGCTGACTTCTAAAACAAGGACCTCAGCCTGCTGAAAAACACGAAGCCTTTCGCTTGGGGCTTTTTCAGCCTGAAATACAATTTGAATCGTGATGGTTTTTTGATGGCCGTCTTCGCCCCAGAGGCTTTGCTGTTCACGGGCCTCTCCCTGATTGATCAGCAGGCGGGCCAGACGTGGAAAGGCGCCTTTTTCACCGGCGGGATAGAGAACCAAGTTTTGGAGGGCCATGCTGTTTACCTCAACTGCGCTTTCAGACTGTATCGGTATAAAAACAGAGGGGCTTAAATCGTGAAGGTTTAGCCGTGAAGCTTCTGCAGACTGGAGGCCAAATCCATCGTGATGGCCACGCCCCAATGCAGAAGCGCGCCCCCCCAAATCGAGCGGTTTTTCCAGGAAAGATAGCCCAGTGCCAAGCCTGCAAAAATGGCACCGATGGCTTCGCCCGCCGGTTTAGAAAAATGTACCATGCAATAGGGTACTGCACTGATCAGAATGGCATAGGGGCCCAGGCGTTGGGCCGGACCAAAAAGCAAAAAGCCGCGAAAAAAGAACTCAACGGCGATAAAATGCATGCCATAGGCCAGTTCCCAGAGCAGGAAACCGCCAATACTGGCCGAAGCATAGGAGAAGAAAGGGTAGTACGACTTAAAGTGGGGATTGAAGGATGCCAGAACAATCACGGGAACCATGACACTTAAAAGAATCAGATAAGGCCAGCCATGTTTGTGAAGGCCATTCCAAGCCAAACCATAGTCTCGCAGTTTTTCGCGGAAAACGAATTTGATCAAAAAGGCCGGCAGAATCAGATAAAAGAGCACAATCAAACCGCACCAACTCAGAGACTGGGGAATTTGTTCGGGAATGCGGCTGCCCAACCAGCGCAAAGAGGCCAAATAAAACTGTCCTGTTAAAAGCAATGCGGCAACGATATAGATTAAAAAGGGTTTGCGCTCCACTTGCCCTCGCAAAAATTGAAAATCTTCACGGTAGGAAGTTTCGGGGGTAATCGGTGAAAGTGGGTGAGGGGCTGACATGGGCTTCTCCAAATGGTATGCATTGCTGGTTCAGTATAGCATTCTCCCCCTCAGGCTTTTGAGCGCCAGGCAGAACCCAATCTGAGGTAAAGAAAATGTTTGAGCAAGATTAACAATAGTTTATCTTAGATGGGAACCTAGAGACTCTTCGTTGCGTCCCTCTTTTTTTGGGTACAATGATGTAGCACGCAGGAGAGAATATTATGAAGAAAAATGAAAATTCCCCATCTGATCCTTTGAAGAAGATGGGAAGAAAGAAACTGCGCCATTTAGCGCGCAAACACAAAATTAAAAACCCCCATTTGAAATCTCCTGCTGCGCTCCGGCGTGCGATTCGTCGCGCAGAAGCGCGGGAACAAGGCGTTGAAATCAAGCAAAAACCTTCATCTAAAACCCAGGCTGAACTGGCAGATGAGCGTCGGCAAGCCGAGTTAAAGGCCTATCAGGAGCACCGCTTCCGCTATCTGTATGCGCCTTCGCGTTTTGCGCATACCGGAACCCATGAAGAATATTTGCTTGAAAAAGACGAAGAACTGAATCTACCCGATTTTTACACTGAAAATGAAATTAAAATTCTGCCTGTTGATCCTTGGCAATACTATCTTTACTGGGATTTTGATACGGCGACTCTGGAAAAGGTCAAGCAGTATCTGGCTTGGGAAGAGACTTTTGTACTGCGTTCCTATGATGTGACCAGTATTGCCTTTGATGGTTCTAATGCGCATTCCAGTTGGGATGCCATTTGTCATCCCTTGATTCGGGAGTGGTATATCAACAGCCCGGTACACGATCGCCATGTCTGTGTGGAACTGGGCGTGATGCTGGAGGATGGGTTTGTGCCGCTCTTGCGCTCGAATACCGTCTATATCGCGCCCGCTGGAGTGTCTCCGATTCGCAGGGATCTTTTTGCCAAGTTTATCCCTCAACCGTCAGCACCGGCTGTGATTGCTGTGCCGCCCGTCCGTCCCCAAATTGCGGCCCGCCCCATGGCTCCCCAAATGGCTGAAGCTTTTTTCCAACCCTTTACCCCCACACCTGTGCTCTTGCATCCCCGTCCTGAGCCCAAACGCATGCTTGACTTTGCAACGGCTCCCCGTTTTATTCCCGAGAATTTGATGCCTCCGTCTGAGCCTGCACGGCCTGTTCCCGCTCCGGTTCAGCCTGTTCAGGCCCCTGTGACCTGGCCTGTTTCCGAACCGAGTACGCCTGCCGCTGAGCCTGTTTTGGTGCCTGAAACCGTTTGGCAGAGTCGTGAAGCCCGTTGGTCTGAAGCTGAGGATGCCGAGGCCGCACGTGCGGCTGGGCGTGAAAGTATCCGCCAGTCGTTGGGGGTTCCTGAAGGGACTGAAATTCGCTGGTTCAGCGAGTTGCCAGCGGAGCTTTCGCCGATTATTTTTGAACAATGGATTACCGACCCTTACGACCAGGCGATGTTTGTCTCTTATTCGATTTGGCCCTGGGAAATGACCGAATATCTGCCCTTGGGAGCCAGTGACTGGACGCTGCGGAAATTCTTAGGCGCAAGCCTCTTCAGTTGGTTTACACCGGGCGGCAGTGAGCGCATGCTGCGCTGGCAGCAATTCCCTGGCGCGAGTGAGGGCAGCCGGTGGCTGCGTCCGGTGGGTGCCAGTGAGCGTTCCTGGTCGGGTTCTCTGCAGCCGCCTGCGGCCCGTGAGGGCAGTGCTTGGCATGCCTGGCCCCAACGCCCCCTCAATTACAGTGGCAGGGGGTTGTTTGCATGAGCATTCTGGGCTACCACGCCATGGTGCTGCACGCGCACCTTCCCTATGTGCGGCATCCTGAATACGATTATTTTCTTGAAGAACATTGGCTCTATGAAGCGATTACTGAAACCTATGTGCCGCTTTTGGTCATGTATGAGAACCTGGTCAATGAGGGCATTGATTTTCGTCTGACCATGACCATGACGCCCTCGTTGCTGGCGATGTTGGCAGATCCTCTGCTGCAGCAACGCTATCTGGTCTATATTGGGCGTTTGGTGGAACTTGCTGAAAAAGAAGTCTTCCGCACCCAGGGAGATCCGCATTTTGAGCCTTTGGCCCGTTATTATGAACAACGTTTCAAAGCCACTCTGCATCTCTTTCAAAACACCTATAAATGCAATCTGGTGGAAGGTTTTAAACGCTTTCAGGATTTAGGCAATCTTGAAATTGTGACCTGTACTGCCACGCATGGCTTTTTACCCTTGTTTCAAATGTATCCTGAGGCCGTTCAGGCCCAGGTGCAGGTAGCTGCTCAGAGTTATAAAAGCCATTTTGGCAGGGGGCCACGTGGGATTTGGCTGGCAGAATGTGGTTATTACCCAGGTGCTGATCGCTTTGTGAAACAGGCGGGTATTGATTTCTTTTTTACCGATACCCATGGGATTGTCAATGCCACGCCCCGCCCCCGGTTTGGTGCCTATGCTCCGATCTTCTGTCCTGACAGTGGTACTGCGGTTTTCTGCCGTGACCGTGAGTCTTCAGAGCAGGTCTGGAGCTCTGAACAGGGCTATCCAGGGGATTATTATTACCGTGAATACTACCGCGATATTGGTTATGACCTGGATTTTGACTATATCAAAGACTATGTGCAGCCCGACGGCACGCGTAAAAATACAGGCATCAAGTATTACCGCGTCACAGGCAAAACCGATAAAAAACAGCCTTATGACGTGGCCATGGCCCGTCAAAGAGCCGACTCTCATGCGGGGCACTTTGTCGGCTGCCGGGCTGAACAGATTACCAAACTGGCCCATCTCTTCGAAGGGCACCGTCCCTTGGTACTTTCACCCTATGATGCTGAACTCTATGGGCACTGGTGGTTTGAAGGCCCCGAATTTCTCAACCGCGTGATTCGCAAAGCCTATTACAACCAGAATGTCTATAAAATGACAACGCCCTATGAATATCTGCTCGAAAATCCCAGCCAGCAGATTGCTCAGCCTTCGGCCTCAAGTTGGGGAGCCAATGGCTATAACAGCTTCTGGCTGAATCCTACCAATGATAAAATCTACCGCCATTTGCACAAGGCCACTGAACGCATGATCGAGATGGCCTATCGTTATCAGGCGCCCCACCCTTTACAGGAGCGCGCTTTGAACCAGGCTGCACGTGAATTGTTGCTGGCCCAAAGCTCGGATTGGCCTTTTATTATGAAGACCGGCACGATGGTGGAATATGCGGTGAAGCGGGTGAAAACCCATTTACATCGCTTCAACGAACTCTATCAGGCCATTCATTCTGAAGCGATCAATGCGGCCTGGCTGACCAAGGTTGAATACCTCGATAATATCTTCCCTGAAGTCGATTACCGGGTTTACCAACTGAAGTCTTATTGAGTAAGGGTCTGTAAATAGGCCCAAAGCGCTTTGATTTCGGTTTCCGTGTATTTGGCTGTCAGTGCCACAGGCATGGGGGCCTGAAGTTTTTGTCCCTGTGGGTTGAGACCCTCTTTCATGGCTTTGGTGAAGTCAACTTCTTTCCAACTGCCCAGACCCGTCTGAGTCAGATCTTTGGCTGGGGGCCAATCGGGAGGCCCTCCCGGAATCGGCCCCCCTTTCAAATCGGCGTGGTGACAGCCAATACAGGCTGTTTCAGCCAGATATTTTCCAAATTCAGCATTGGCCGCTTCTATGGGTTTCTTGTGAAAGGGAGCCTGATGGTTGATGACCTCTGCGGGCAGCAGGGGCGCTTTGCCTGTGGCCAAAAGCATAGAGGCGACAGGGCCCAGTTTCTGAGCCTGGTTGGCTTTCTCGACGGCTTTGATGCTGCGCAGATAGGCGACAACACTGGCCAGATCAGATTCACTTAGATACTGATAATCATGGGAGGGCATTAAAACCAGAGCTTGATTTTGTTTGCCAATGCCATGATGAATCGCTCTGGCAATTTCTCCATCGCTCCAGTCTTTCAGGGCTGCTGGGGTAATATTACTTGCATAAATTCGTCCCATGGCAGGGTTGTCCATGACCGCTTTTCCTGCTAAATCGGCCCCATGGCAATCTACACAGCCATTGCGAACCTGTACAATCCGTTCGCCCAAGGCCAAATCGATTTGGGCCTGTTTTGAAAAGGCAATCGGCTCAATCGGATAAGCTTTGCTGAGACGGCCTTGGGTATTCAATGAAATCCAGCCAGCGCCTGCGGCAATGGCGATCACGGGGATGGAAAAAACAAGCGCAGTCCATTTGAGAATTTTATTCACAGGTTTAACCTCATCCTTGCAGGGTGGAGATATTTTAACCCATTTAACAAAAAAAAGCACGTACTCTTAAAGTGACGAAAAAATGAAAAACTGGAGTGAACAGTGAGTTTCACTCCAGTTTGAAATCAGAAAGAGCAGAGATTTAATGTTTTACGGCAAAATTAGAACCGATGGCTCCACCAATGGCACCCGTTACGCCAAAGGCCAAAGCTGCGACTTTCATGGCGGCTCCAGGATTCATGCCTGATTTGCTAAGCGCAAGGCCGGTCAACGCTGCGCCAGCCAAAGCTGCCGCTCCCCCGCCATAAAGTGCGCCTTTGAGTTTGCTATCAGTGGTGCTTGCAGCCACTGCGCCGCCGACCAAACCACCCACTGCACCTGCTGCTGCAATGCCGAGGCCTGCCATTGCAGCACCAATGCCGCCCGTGCCAGAGCCTGCATGTTTAATCATATAAATGCCAACGGGAACTGTCGGCAGAGCAACTGCCAGTGCACCAGCGCCTGCGCCTTTGAGACCTGCTTTGATATTGCTGGTATTGATTGAAATATTGATGCTGTCTTTGCTTGCTTCAGGAGCTGCCTGAACGGGCGCTTGGGCAGGTGTTTCTGTTTTGGGGGCTTGGGGAGCTGCTTGGGGCAGAAGGGTTTGGTTGGGGTTGATGGTGGTAATGCTCATTTGAAGAATCCTCTTTACGCTTTTTGATGATTTTGCAGTATTTACTGCTGATGATTAGATTATGGGTTGAAGGGGGAGCTTTCTTGTCTATTTTTTTGAACTTTAAATAAGACTTAGTCTTGTCTTATAGTTTATTTAGACTTGAAAGTAGATTTCTATTTAATTATTTTAGTTTTTGTGCTTTTTTGAGCAAAGAGGACTCATTTTGCCTGAATTAAACCTCTAGAATTCTGGCTGAGCTTTGTGGTTTGAGAGGGGCGGTTCAGAGATTGGGCTTAATTTTTCGCTTATTTGAGGGCTGTGTCAATCTGGATTTTCAAGCTGGATGGGAAATTGTCTGCGCTGCAGCAGCGCTTGATTTTGCTTTTCCAAATAGGTTTTTGCTTGGGCTGCTTGCTCAGCGCTTTGGTTTTGTTCAGCGAATTTTTTTTCCTGTTTGAGTTGAGAAATGCTTGATTCTACCACCTGGCGCAAGGTGATACTGAGAAGCCAAATATTGGATGGGGAATCTGGGCCAGAAGGCGTATAGGAACTCATATAGGCATAGCGTTTACCCAGAAAAAAATCTTTGCGGGTAGGAAATTTCAGGCGTTTGGGGTTTGGCCCGGAAAGTTTGCCATCATATAATTTCGAGCCTGAATAAATCAGGCGGGATTTTTGAAAGTCAGTCGCGATTTCTTCACCGTACATCAAGCTCAGCAGCCGAAGTGTGGTGGGGTTTTCGCGATCAAAAAGATTGAGGCTGTCGGGTGCTTGGGGCGGGACGTGCAGATAGATATTTTCGCCCATGACCAAGCCCTGGGCGTTGAACCAGGTTTCGAAAATGATCATGCGGCCCGCGCTCAGCGGTCGACCGACGCCCCATACCCCAGGTCGCTCAGGATCGGGATAGGGGCTTTGTTCAAGTAAAAAGGTGTGCTTTGTGAGCCATTGACGTACCGTCTGCTGGTTTTGGCCGGGTAAAGCCTGAGCCGGTATGCAAAATAAATTCAAGAGAGCGAAACTGCAGAGCAGCAGTTCTTGCAGCCTTTTCATGGGGCTTGAACAGGGGCTCGCCCAATACTGTCGTAATAAAAACCTTGGGCCTGAAGTTTGCCAGGATCAAAGATATTTCGGCCATCAATGATAATCGCCTGTTTCATCAAGGTTTTTAACTGGGGCAGATTGAGATAGCGGAATTCAGGCCATTCGGTGATAAACAGGGCGGCATCGGCCCCTTCGCAGGCCTGATAGGCGTCTGCTGCATAATGGATCTGAGCCCCTAAGCGCTCTTTGACATGGGGCATGGCCACTGGATCATAGGCTCGAATCTGCGCGCCTTGGGCCAGCAAGGCTTCTATAATATACAGCGAAGGCGCTTCGCGAATATCATCGGTATGGGGTTTAAACGAGAGTCCCATCAGGGCAATTTCTTTGCCGTTCAGATTGCCAAGGGCGTTTTTGACTTTTTCAATAAAATGCTGGCGTTGCCGCAGGTTGATCTCCTGAACGGCTTTGAGCAGTGAAAAATCGTAACCATGCTCTTCGACGATATGAATAAAACCAGAAAGGTCTTTGGGGAAGCAGCTGCCGCCAAAACCAATCCCTGCACGCAAAAACTGTGAACCAATCCGTTTGTCCAAACCCATGCCGCGCGTGACCTTGCTGATATCCGCGCCTGTGCGCTCGCAGATCGTCGCCAAGGCGTTGGTAAAGGAAATCTTCATGGCCAGAAAGGCGTTGCTGGCATGTTTGATCAATTCTGCGCTGTTAATATCCGTGATCAACATGGGGGCATTCAAGGGGGCGTAGAGTTGAACCAGAAGGGAGGCGGCTCGTTCGCTGTTGACACCCAGCACCACCCGATCCGGTTGCATAAAATCCTGAAGGGCACTGCCTTCGGCCAGAAATTCAGGGTTGGAAGCCAAATCAAATTCAAGCGAGCGCTGAACAAGGTGTTTGCGTGCCAAGGCTTCCATCGATTCTGCTGTGCGGACTGGAACCGTGCTTTTTTCGACGATCAGTTTATAGCTTTGCATATTGCCGGCGATTTCTTTGATCACGCGTTCCATGACCGAAAGATCGACACTGCCATCGGGGAGAGAGGGAGTGCCCACGCAGATAAAGAGAATATCTGCAAAATGCACACCATCGGCAATTTCTGAACTGAATTTTAAACGCCCTTCGGCAACATTGGCCTGCAGCAGCTCTTCCAAACCCGGTTCGTAAATGGGCACCTGACCTGCCTGCAGGGCTTGAATTTTGGCGAGATGATTGTCAATACAGAGTACCTCATGGCCCAACTCTGCCAGACAGGTGCCCGTGACCAGCCCCACGTAGCCTGAACCAATGATTGCAATTTTCATGTGAATCTTTTCCGAAAATCTTCAAGGCTTAATTCCAGGCCTTCACGTAGACCCACTTCAGGCTGCCAGCCAATTCGGCTTTGAATTTTGCTAATATCGGGTCTGCGGCGTTCGGGATCATCCTGGCGGGGAGAGGAAACCGTTTTTAAACGAATCGGAAGGCCTGCAATCTCACAGATCGTGGTGGCCAAGGTTTCGATCGTGAACTCTTGGGGGTTGCCCAGATTAAAAATTTCAGCTTCGGTGTCTGGGGATTCCATCAGGCCCTGCAAACCCCTTGCCAGATCTTCGACATAGCAAAAACTCCGTGTCTGTTGCCCTCCGCCATGCAAGACCAGGGCCTCTCCTTTGAGGGCTTGGTACAGGAATTCGGGGACGACCCGCCCATCATTGGCCATGCCTGGGCCATAGGTATTAAAGACCCGTGCAATGGTATAGGCCACGCCGTGTTGGTGTGCGTAATTGACAATCAAAGCTTCTCCGAAGCGTTTGCTTTCATCATAGCAACTGCGTGCGCCTACGGGATTGACGTGACCCCAATAGTTTTCAGTCTGGGGGTGAACGGCAGGATTGCCATAGACTTCAGAGGTCGAGGTATAGAGGAGTTTTGCCCCTTTTGCGCGGGTCAAATCGAGCAGGTTCCAGGTGCCCTGGGAATTGACCTGCATGATTTCAAGTGGAAGGGTCTCGAAATCCACAGGGCTGGCGGGGGAAGCCAAATGGTAAATTTGCGAGAAATCTTCGGCAGATTGAAGCGGCAGGCAGATATCGTGCTCAATAAACGTAAAGGCCGGGTGTTTCGAGAGCCTGGCGATATTTTCACGTGAACCCGTGCTCAGATTGTCAAGCCCCCAAACCGCGTGGCCGGCCTGGAGCAAGCGCTGGCAGAGGGTAGAACCGATTAAGCCTGCGGCACCTGCCACCAATACCTTTGCCACGTGTTTACCACTCGCCGGTATTGGGCATTGAAAGCCAAGGCTCTGCCGGAGGCCGGGGATTGCCGGCCTGGAGCAGTTCGACAGAATGTCCGTCTGGCGATTTAATAAAGGCCATATACCCATCGCGGGGAGGGCGGTGAATCGTGACCCCTTGCGCTTCTAAGCGTGCACAGGTGGCATAGATATCGTCTACCTGAAAGGCCACATGGCCGAAAAACCGGCCAAGCGAATAGGGCTCTGTCTGATCCCAGTTCCAGGTCAGTTCGATCACGGGCTGATCTGGTGCGGGGCCTAAAAAGACCAGACTGAAGCGCCCTTTTTCATAGTCGCTGCGGCGAATTTCCTGGAGCCCCAGCTTATTCACGAAAAAATCAAGCGCCTGCTCCAGGTCGCGGACCCGGAGCATGGTGTGCAGATATTTCATCAGATCAACCCAGGGAACTCTTGATTGAACATGACTTCCAGGCGCTCTGGCAGATCGAGGTTCTCACGCAAATATTTGACAAAACCTGCAGCAATTTCACCATATTGTGTTTCGGGCATTTCAGTATGAAAATTAATCGCCAGATAGGGCTGCATATTGCGCTGCTCGTCAAAAAGCGCAACCATTTCATAGTGCTTGATGCCCGGATTGGCGCTCAGAAAACCTTGAACCGTGTTTGTAAAACCGGGCACATCTGACATATCAGCCAGACGAATCATAATGCTTTCGCCCTCTTCATAGGGCACATTGTGGGCGTAGCCTTCAAAGGGAACGGGAACGCCTTCAAACAGGCTTTTCAGCTCCATAATATTCAGTTCAATGGCGTTGTCTTGATAGGCATTGACCAGGGCGCCAATGACCTGTTCATTGTTGAGAATCAGCTGCATGGTATAGTAAAGGGCATTGCGGGCCGGCAGGGGGCAAACCTCTGCTTTGCCACTGTCTGCAAGCCACCCCTGTTCAGCTTGGGCTTTGCGTGCAAATTCAGCCCGGGTAAAGAGGGCGACATAAACGCCACCTTCGGGGTGTTGCAGCATATGGCTGCTGACGGCTGCTTCGGGGGCAGGAGCCGTTTCATGATCGGGAAGCCCCAATGAGCGTGCCAGAGAGAAGTAAAAGCCGCCTTCTGGAAGCAGATTGACCAAACCCTCCACGTCTTTTTTCAGGCCACGTTTGGCCACTGTCAGGGCGTCGGTCAGATCCTGGAAGGGGGTTTGAACTGTCATTGAAAAATCTCCTGTCTGGTTAAAAGCTCTGCTTAAGTCGGCTTTGGATTGCGGACTCTCAACAGTCTTCAGTATACCAGAGCGGCTCTGTGGGCAAGATTTTTAAGGCAGGGCAGAATAGATTTTCACTGAAATCGCAAGGGGTGCTCTGGCAAGCTTTTGCGATCAAGTTCTATACTTGTAATTGAGACAACTCATTTTCTCAGGAGTTTCGCTTTGCCTTTTTTAAAACCTACCAGTCAGATTACCTGGATCAATCCTCAGGAGAGTCCAAAGCCCTCTAAGGCTTCGACCGCTGAGTCGCATGAACAGATTTTGAAAAAGGCAGATACCTTTATTCAGGGCTCGGTGGCCACCACACAGAGAATTGAAGAAGCACTGGCCAATAATTCAGTTGAAACCATGCTGCAGCCGGTGACTTCTCAAACGCTCTTATTAACAGGCACCACCCGCCTATTTTGTGCAGGCCACAGTCAGCTTGAAGCCTTGGTCAAAGGTGAAAAAACACTGTCTGAGGCAACCGGGGCGTTTAGTAGTGAAGCGGTCACGAGTCTTTTGGCAGGTTGTGCGCTGACCTTGGGAAAAGAAACTTCTACTTTGGTACTGGGGCGTTTGGGGCTGCCCGAATCTGCCGTGATGAGCATTGGTCTGTTTGCAGGCCTGACCTCCGATCAGGCGACCCAATGGATCTTTGAGCGCCAGGGCGCCAAACAGCAGATAGAAACTTCAGTTACAGGTTTTGCTCGGAATATTTTGGGGCATTAAATTCAGTGGGTCCTTTTTTACCCACAGATTTGGTCTTTCCTGTTTGGGGAGATCTTCACACTTCGCTTCTGCTCAACTTCACGCTGCCTTCGTTGCTGGCGCCAGGCAATCTTCCCTTTTGGTCGGCTCAGACCCCTACCCGTTTAATTTTTTGGACTGTTTCAGAAGAGGCGGCTGTAATAGCCTCTGTTATCAATCAGTGGGAATGGCCTGTCAACTGTTCATTTTTATTTCGCCCTTTGCCAGCAGATCCCCTGGATAAACCGCTGGAAGTTCGTCATTATTACCGTTCCAGTCTGGCTTACCAGGCGGCGATTGCCGAGGCGCGAGAAGCTGGCCATGCCGTGATGCCTTTAACGCCCGACCTGATACTTTCGTCTGAGGCCTTGCATGGCTTGGCGGGCCTGCTTGAAGCTGAGCTGAGCGCTGTCTTTGCGCTCGGGTTGCGTTTGCATTATGAAACGGTCAGACCTCAGTTGCTTAAAAAAAAAGCAGGAAACCAACTGGTTTTAAGCGGATCTGAGTTGGTTCAGCTTCTGATTCAGCATATGCATGCCTATAACCGTGACTGTTTCTGGGATGCCGAGCAGTTTGCTCTTCAACCTGCTATGAGCGCAGACTGGTTGCCAGAGGGGGGATTTTGCGTGCAGGCCTTTCATTTGCATCCCCTTTATTTGCATCGTCCTTTGCCCTATCGTCTCAGTGAGCTTGAAAGTTATTTTCCAACTCTGGATGGATTGTATCTTCAGCAGTATGCGCGTTTTTCGACCGAAGGGCTTGAGATTGTTCAGGATCGTTCTGCGCTGGTGGTTTCTTTTGGCTTTGATGGGCATCCTGTTTATGAGGCGCAAAGGGCAAGCTCACTTGAACGTCAACGCTTGATTCACGCTTTTTCGCAGCATTATTGTGAACCCATCCACCGCTGGTTTTATGAGCATGCTCTGTATTTTCAACCATGAGAGGGGCTGCCTATTTTGAAAAAGCCTTGGATTTTTTTCAGCAGGGAGCCCTGGCACAGGCCAAGCAAACCTGCCGCTTGGGATTGGCTCAGGCACCCGCAAATTTTGAGGGCTGGCGGCTTTTGGCCCTGATTTATCAGCGGGGCGGGCAGTCTGAAGCTGCACTGACAGCTTTGCACCAGGCTTTGAGACTTGCGCCTGAAGCCGCTGTTCTGTATTGCGATTTGGGTCATTTTAGGGCGGAAAGCAAGGCGCCGGATCTAGCCCGCAGTGCGTATCGAAAGGCTTTGGTTTGCGATCCTGACTATTGGCTGGCCTGGTTGGGCTTGGGGCAGCTTGAGGCTGAATGGGGAACGGTGCAGGCTGCTTGGGGGGCCTGGTGGGAGGTCTTGCAGCGTGAACCTTTTCAGTATGAGGCGCTTTTGGGAATCTTGGAAATTTTGCGCAGACAAAAAAACTGGCAAGCAGCCGAGCAGATCGTTCAAAAAGCCTTGTCTGCTTCCTGTTTTAGCAAAGCACAGAGAGCCCGCCTGCTGACGCAGCAAGGGGTTCTCTGGCAGGATCAGGGGCTTTTTCAAGCCGCTTTAGGCGCCTTTGCGCAGGCGCGTGTGCTTCTACCTGAATTGGCAGATGCCTGCTTTGGTCAGGGAAGTGTTTTTCAGGAGCAGGGTGAACGAGAATTGGCCCGTGCCGCCTATCTTGAATGTCTGAAACTTCAGCCTTTGCACGCTGAAGCGCAGTTAAATCTGGGCTTGCTTGATCTTTCTGAGAGTAAATGGGAAAGCGGTTTTCAGCGTTTAGGCTGGCGAAAATTCACCCAGGGCTACCGGGGTGAAATTCTCCAACCCACTTGGCAGGGGGAAAGCTTGCGTGGCAAAACGCTTTTGGTTCAGGGAGAGTTGGGGCAGGGAGATATGCTGCTTTTTGCAAGATTTTTACGCCCCGCCCTTCACCTGGCGAAAAAGGTGTATTTTCGGGGTTCTGAGACTTTGCTTCCCTTGCTGGAAACGATGCCGGGTTTGGAAACGGTTTCCTTAGAGGCACCTCTGCCGGTCTATGACAAGGCCTGTCTTCTGCTTGATTTACCTGCTTTGCTGGGGTTGCGCCCTCTGGATTGCCCCCCTCCCTATCTGCAGGTCGAACCCCTGAACAGGGCTCCTTTGGAGGTGCCTTTTCGCGCGCGCGTGGGGTTTTGTTGGCATGGTCAACTGCCTGAACGGCAACCCTTGCCCACGGCACAGCGCATGGCGGCGCGTAAACAGATTCCCTTGGCGGCTTTCATACCCGTATTTCAGGCTTTGCCGGAACTGGCATTTTTCAGTCTGCAATGGCCAGAAGAACCTGAGCTTGCGCTTTACCCTGGGCTTTTTTCTCTGGCTGGAAGCTTTGAGAACTGGTTGGATACGGCACGTGCAATGGCCGCATTGGATCTGGTGATCAGTGCCGATACCGCCATTGCCCATTTGGCAGGGGCACTTGGGAAACCCGTTTTTTTACTTCTGCCTGAGCCAGCCTATTGGCTTTGGCCCGAACGGGGAAGTGATTTTGACTGGTATCCCCGGCTGCGGATTTTCAGGCAAAGTCTGGCGGGAGATTGGTCTGATCCGATGGCAGAACTGAGCATGGCTTTGCGTGAAGGGTTTGGTTTCTAAGCAAGCTGGCCCTGATCCTTGGGTATAATACTTCTAGCTCCTGACACAGAGGTTTATGGATTCTCAATGAAGATTTTTTCATCTTCTTCCCAGATTGTACAAATTGAACCGATTGACTTGCCGGGTCAGCTGATCAAAACACCTGCGTTGAATCAGGAGGCACAATTCACCGCAAGCCCTTCTGAGGCTTTGAAGGAAGTCAGCCCAGGGATTGCCCCCCAGGAAAAATTGGCTCTTTCAGAAGCTGGCAGCTCTGAAAAAGGGGAAGCCAGCCCCAATCTGCCCTTGGTTGAGAATCCAGTCAAGCCCAATTCTGGTAAAAACCCCCTTCAAGCCATGGTTCAGGGCGAAAAACCTGTGGTCAAGGCCACCACTGAAATAGTCGGGAATATCGTCAATCAGGTTGTGACAGGCGGTGCTGCGGAGCCTGTTCAGGTACCCGCAGAGGCCGCCGCTGCTGTGGATGCTTCCTTGGATACTCCTGCTCCCCAGGCTGTTCCCCCTGCCCCGAAACCCGTTCAAGTAGCCCCCGCAGAGCAGACGAAAAAGAAAGCGGCTGAAATGCCTGCAAAACCCGTAGAAGCGAAGACCTCTCCAGATGCAAAAGCTCCTGACGAGGGAAAACCCTCTGAAGAAGCAAAGAACACAGTACCCGAACAGCCTGCTGCTCCGGTGCATGAAGAGGTTCTAACACAGAGCGACGCGATCGTAAAAGGAACCCTGCTGACCTTGCAGGCCATCAAAAACAAAAGTCTTGCTGAACCTGAGCCTGTGCCTGTTGCCCCTCAGCCTCTCTTGAAGGGGATGGCGGTTTCTACGATTGTGCCGATGATATCTTCTGGCAAAGACAATCTTCAGGCCGTGATTTCGGGAGAAAAAACCGTGACCCAGGCTGTCGGTGCAGTCACCAGTGATGCGCTGGGAGCTGTGGTGATGAGCACTGCTTCAAATCTGGGGCAAAAACTTGCATCTTCAGCGGCAACGGCTATGGGCGCACCCGCAGGTACGGCCGAGGCGGCTGGAATGGTTGCCGCTTTTGCTTCTTCACGTTTGAGTACCCTCGCACTGGAAGGATCAGGAGCCAAAATTGTGGTGATGGATCAAACCACCAATTGGCTTGAAAAAAATATTATCGGTGGGCAACCCGCTGAAGCCACAAACATAGAGAACCCCACTCCTGAGCCTGCTGACCTTGCTCCAGAACTTAAGCCGGTAGCGACGGAATAAGGGGTTCCTCAAGGGTGCGTTCCTGGCAGAATTCGATACTGACTTCACGGTTGCGTGTATTTTGGGCTTGCAGGCAGCGCGCCTGCAAGGGGCCGATTTGATCCTGATCCAGCGTTCGCAAAGCCCCTGAAAAATTAAAACGTACTCCTGCGAAGATTTTTTCCAGTGCCAGAATCCGGCACTGCAGCGGTTGCTGGGAAAGCTTAATCTGTTCACGTAAAAACTGGACTTCGTCGGTGAGGGTATTGCCCTCCACCATCAGGGCCGTGCGTTCAGCTTCGAGTTCTTTCTGGCGCTCTACCTGATCGCGGGCCTGGGTGCGGATATAAATCAAAGCTTTGATATTTTCTTCGAGTTTGCGTTTATTCAGTTTCAGCTCTTCATCCAGATCACTCAAGCGGGTTTCGACGATGGGATCCACGCCAATATAAAGGGTGGTGGTGGTACTGGAGGGCGAACCCAGGATGCGGGCCTTGATTAAATGCGCCGAGCTGATTTGCCCCCCGTTGATCTGACCTTTGCCATCATTGATGCCGACCAAAACGGGCCCCATACTGCGTACCTGGCTGTGGAGCAGGCCTTCACAGACCCACAAACTGCCCTGGCATTCTACCTGGGCCTGTTGAATAAAATGGGCCCGAATTGTGCCTTTGGCCTTGAGCTGGGTCTTCTGGTTGCCAAAAACAGAGCCCAGAATCTGGATATTTCCGCCCGCTTCAAGCACTGCATCTTCAACGGAGCCCTGCACCAGAATATCGCCCCCGGCTTCGACCCGATAACCGCTGTGTACATTTCCCCTGACTACCACAGAGCCATCGAAGCAGATATTGCCACTTTTGACCCCGACTTCATCTAGGTGGATCAGATTTTCAACCCGCACGCTCTGAGCACCCCGGATCGGTTTTCCTGCTTGGGTTGCTACCAGCAGATGTGGGTTTTCGGGGTGAAGAGCTGTGCCCTTGCCTTCGAGCAGACGTTTTTCAAGCCCTTTGCGGGGCTGGAGCGCTTTTCCGCAGATATCTTTACCGGCTTGGCCTTCAGTGGGAGGATGGTGAAGCATCAGGGGAGTTCCCTCTGGAACTGAAACGAGCAGATTCAATTCTCTGAAATCTACCGAACCGTCTTCTGATTCTGCAGGGCCCTGATCAATGTCTGGGATCAGGTATTCCAGCCAGGCATCTTGGCCATGGCAAACAGGTTCTCCCTGGGCTATTTTTTCGCGTTCAAGAAAGCCCTGTTGGGCGGCTTTTTCAATCGGCTCCTGAAGCAGGCCAGAGACAATGCCTGTGCGCTCTAAAAATGAATGAATGGCTTCATGAGTGGCGGTTTCGATGGCATAGAGAGGATCCAGACTCAGCCAGGCTTCGCTCCAATCGGGTTGAACTTCGAGGCTCAGGCCATGGGGCCGGTCACTGAAGAACAAGGGTTTGCGTCCGTTTTCAGAAGCGAGTCCTTCGGCCTGTAGAACGGTTTCCATTTTGCCCATAAACGGATTGGTTTGGGGGCTGAGATCGGCGAGTGCGCCGCCGATTCGGGTTTCAGAGGTCAAGCGGTTTCTGACCTGGCCGGTAGGGCGCTTGAGATAGACGCTGGCATCGGGGCGGGGTAGACCAGGGGCCAAGCCCGCACTTTCACCACTTTCAATTTTTTGCAGCAATTGACGTAAATCGTTGGCCACGTCTGTCATTTGCTGGTAGCGTTCTCCCCGTCGTTTGTGCAGCATGCGCAGGATCAGGGTATTGAGCTCAGGTCTGAGCTTGGGGTTGTGGCTGAGCGGAGGGGTGGGCTCTTGAGAGAGAATATTCATGATGGTTTTGCCCATGCTTTCGCCTTCAAAGGGCAGCTGGCCGGTATAAATCTCGTAAAAGACCACGCCCAGAGAAAAGATGTCTGCGCGGTGATCGACCATGGCTGAATCCTGAAGCTGCTCGGGCGACATATACGAGAGGGTGCCCAGCATGGTGCCCGCCTGGGTCTGGAGCATGAAGTGTTCGCTGGTATTCATGCGGGCAATGCCAAAATCCATGATTTTGATCTGGTGCTGGGGAGTAATCAAAATATTATCGGGTTTGATATCGCGGTGTACGACTCCTGCCTGGTGTGCATAGGCCAAGGCCTCACAGCTCTGTATCAAAAGATCGAGTAGGGTGGTTTCGCTGAAAGCTTCTCCATGGGCGAGAATATCTTTCAGGGTTTGGCCATTGAGCAGTTCCATGACCAGATAATGCCGATCGGCTTCAGCCCCCGCTTCAATCACACTGACAATGCCAGGATGTTTGAGCAGGCCGCCGGTATGGGCCTCTCGGCGAAAACGATCGATCATTTCCTGAGCATTTTGATCGGAAGCGTTCAGTTGCAGTTCTTTGATGGCTACTTCTGTCTTCCGGGCAGGATCCTCGGCCTTATAGACCACCCCCATGCCACCTCGGCCGATTTCTTCTTTCAGCCCGTATTTACCCAAAACAGTTCGGGTTTGTGTCATCATTGGCTTTCCCATGAATTTTCAACATCTGCTTGTATCCCGTTACGCAACGGGCAGGCAGGTGAATACCCTGCCAGATTTGACTCTACTATACACGGTCAAACCTGAAATTAAGCAGAATTTTATGAAAATTTAGAGTTTGCGGCTATCAAAACCTGAAAAAAGCGGGCCACCGGCAGCTTCTAGCAGGGTGGTACAAAAATCAATTAGAGGGCTTTTCTGGTTGTGACAATAGAAGTTTTCCAAGGCTGTTTGCAAGAGAATGGCCTGATCTGGTGCGGCTTTGTGCAGGGCACGCCAGAGCCATTTGCCTTGGCCACTCCAGGCAGATTGTTGGGCCAGGTAAAAATCTGCTGCATGTTGCGCCAAAAGCGGGGCAATCTGTAGGTTTTCTTCACGATTTTCGCAACCGCGAAAGTCGTCGAGTAGATCTGTCAGATAGTAGCGTGCACGGGTCTCTTCTGAGGGGCTCAGTGGGGGTGGGCCTTTTTCAAGCAGTTCAAAGGCCCTTTGTTTGATCGTTTCGGCTTGATCATCCTTTTGGCTCAGAATCAGCCCCTCAAAACACATCTGTACCAAAGACGGCCTTCGCCTTTGAATATCGCTGGTGAAATAGTCCTCCAGGGAGCTGGGGGTATGCACAAAGAACTCAACCGGCCAAACCCCTACCATTTCAGAACAGCGATAGGGAGCATCGGGTTCTGAATGGGTAACGATGACGATATCCAAATCGGAGGTGGCTGTGCCCTCTCCCCGAACAATGCTGCCCGCAAGAAAGGCCGCCAGACAATCTGGATACCGGGTCTGAATCAGACGGCTGGCGGTGATTTGCGGATTGCTCACGGCTTTAAGCGCGGGGAGGACGTTCGACAACTTTGTCGATCAGGCCATATTCCAAGGCTTCTTCGGGTGACATGAAGAAATCGCGCTCCACATCGGCTTCGATTTTTTCAAGCGGTTGATCGGTATGAAACGCCATCAGACCGTTAAGACGGTTGCGCAGGCGTACAATTTCAGCGGCTTGGATTTCAATATCCGTGGCCTGTCCACCGGCTCCCCCGTGGGGTTGATGAATCATGATGCGGGCATTGGGCAAGGACATGCGTTTGCCTTTTTCACCCCCCGCCAGCAGAAAGGCGCCCATGCTGGAAGCCTGGCCAATACAGATCGTGGAAACCGGGCTTTTAATATGCTGCATGGTATCGTAAATGGCGAAACCTGCGGTGATAATCCCACCTGGTGAGTTGATATACAGGGCAATATCCTTTTCATTGTCTTCGGCATCGAGAAAGAGCAGCTGGGCGATGATCACATTGGCCAGGGGCTCGTCAATTTCGTCTCCAAGCAGGATAATCCGTGATTTGAGCAGACGTGAGAAAATATCATAGCCGCGCTCACCCTGGGCGGTGTTTTCAAAAACATAGGGCACAATCACGCGGTCGTTGCGTTCGGGGATCAGGCGATTGAGTTCGTTCATGGTCTAAAAAGCCTTTGTTGAGGATTTCACTCATGATACCACTGTCCTGGGGGGGGTGGCAGCTTGCTATACTGGGAATATCTTCTACAGGAGGCCTGATATGCAGGTTCAACACGACTTAGAATCCAGATTGAGCGAGGCCCTGGCCCCCCTGCACCTGGAAGTACTCAATGAAAGCCACAAACACAGTGGCCCAGCTGGCGATTCTCATTTCAAGGTGATTGCCGTATCGGATCACTTTGAAGGGCAAAACCGGGTGGCCCGCCATCGCCAGATCAACGCCCTTTTGGCAGATTTGATTGGCCAGCCGATTCACGCGCTTTCACTGCAATTGTTTACCCCTTCAGAATGGGCGGCCCGTGCCGAAGTGGCTTTGCCCTCTCCTCCCTGCCGGGGCGGATCGAAGCACGCGCATTGAAGGGCTTTGCCAGGGCCTAAGGTTTGTTTGTGATGCCCTTGGGCAGGTAATGGGTTTTTAAAACGTTTTCCAAGCCTGAAAGCGCGGAGGGGGCCTCAAGCAAGGGGGCTTGCGCCTGTGCCAATTCCCCCACCCGCGCCCGGTTGCGCGCCTTTTGCAAAGGAGCCGGTGGGCCGGGTGCATGCAGCAGATGCTCGGCCCAGGCATCCAGGCTGAAGCCCAGTCGGAACCCTGCTTTGACCAGGCGGTTGCCCAGATCCACGTCCTCCCAGCCAGGCCCTTGAAAACCCGTATCAAAACCGCCCACCGCTTCAAACAGGCTGCGGGGCAGTGCACAATTGCCACTCCAGGCGAAGAGCTGGGGGGTTTCTTCCCATTTGGGCAGCACTTGAAAGCTGTTTTGGTGATAGATAAAACGCAAATCCTGAGCAAAGACCTTTTTTTCAGGAAAAAAATAAGAAGGGGCGATCCACGGGGTTTGATGCCCCACATAGCCAAAAAAAGGCAGTTGGGGGTGGGCTTGAAAATGGGCGGCATAGGCTTCCAGGCCCTGGGGCTGCAGCAGAATATCGCCATCGAGAAAAATCAGAAAATCCCCTCTGGCCCGACGGGCTCCCTGGTTACGGGAGCGGGCCACACAGAAATCACGGGGACGGCTGTGGTAGCACAGGGGCAGACGGGAGCTGAAGCGTTCTGCGCAGGCTTGAGAATCGCTCTGACCATCTTCTTCCACCCAAATTTCATGGGCAGGCAGGCTTTGGCGCGTCAGCATTTCCAGGCAATAGCCCAGATTTTCAGCCCGACCGGGTGAGGTGCAGATGATGATGCTCAGGCGCATTCAGCCAATGACCTGAACGCGCCCCACTTCTCCATTGGTGAGTCTGACCTTGATGCCATGGGGGTGTGTGCCTGATTTGGTGAGAATATCCTGCACAATGCCCTCGGTCAGTTTGCCGGTACGCTGGTCTTTTTTGAGCACGATTTGAACCTTTAAACCAGCTCGGATATCCTGGCGGTTTTTGCCGTTCATCAAATTTACTGTGCGGCCGTTTTGGCGTTGGCTTCAGGGGCTTTCGCAAGACGGGTTTTGAGCAGATCGCTGATGCGGCAGAGTGCTGCAGCCAGTTCATAACGGCTGACCGGGGCTTCAGGCCGGAAGGTATGGTCATGGTAGAGATTCATAAACTGGTAGCGGTTCAGTGCTGCCTCGATATACGGAGAAAAGGCTGAACGCGACTCTACGTCCTGGGCTTTTTGTACCAGACGGATTTTTTCTTCGATCTGCTGGCCCGAGGTGGCTTCGGCCTTCATCAGCAGTTCACTCAGCACATAGGCCACGTGTTTGCGGGAGATGGGCAGATCGCCATTGGGGGCATCTGCCGTAAACATCATGCCGGCCAGATTGTATTCCTGCAAGAGGGTGCGCACATAGGGATAGGCCCAGTGCTCAGGCAAGGCAGGAACGGGCCGCTCGGGGTTGACATCGGGTTGGATCTTGATTTCATAGCCCAAACGAATTTGGTTCAAGAGTTTATTGGCAATTGAGGCCAGGGCAAAACGACTGACTTTCCAGTCGCCTCGAAAGGTATGATCGGTATAACCGCCCATCAGGCGGTCTTCATTGACGATTTTGCCCACGCAATCAAAGCACCAGTGGGAAGCGGAGATGTCGACCAAATACGTGCTGGGGGGAGCTGTCTGCTCTTCAGCCTGGACCGGTTGAGCAGCCAGAGCGCTGGTTGCCAGCAAGCCGGCTGTTAAGAGGCGGTATATCGATCCCATTTCAGTTCACCTAAAATCCAGTTTAGCTGTTCCCGTGTATTTTCAAGGTCTCGACTGTTATCGATCACTTCATCGGCTTTCTCTGCCTTGATTTCTATCGATAACTGCGCTCTGATGCGGATTTCAGCCTCTTCTGGCGTGAATCCATTGCGGGCCATCAGGCGCTCTTTCTGAACAGCCTCAGGACAGTATACCACAATCGTTTTATCGACAAAATGGGCCATATTCACCTCATAGAGCAAGGGAATAACGAACACCAGCAGATAATTTTTATTTCTGTCTTTTTCCTGCGCGCGGATCGCTGTCTCCAACTGATGCAGGGCTTCTTTTACGGCAGGGTGCACCAGGCTGTTGAGTTGCTCACGCAGGTTGTCGTCAGCAAAGATACGGGCTCCCAGAATGCGGCGGTCAATCGGGCCGCCTGGGGCGCTGAGAATCTCTGTTCCAAAGGCCTCTACTACTGCCTGGTAAACCGGTTGACCGGGTTCCATCAGCTGATGGGCAAGCAGATCGGTATCGATAACGTAAGCCCCCTGTTTTTCGAGCATTTGGGCAACGACGGACTTGCCTGTGGCAATGCCGCCGGTCAGACCGATTCTGAACATGCTAAAAGAGTTTCAGCTTTTCAATATTGACTTTGACGCCTTCATCCTGCAGCAATTGCCGGATCTTTTTCTCGTTCAGCAATTGGTTGGCGTTTTCAAGCACAGGGTCGAGCCGATCCAGGCTGTTGCCCACTTTGCCCATCAGCTTATCCGCATTGCCCAGCACAGGCGTGAGCTGATCCAAAACCGCAGGCAGGCGGTCGAGGGTGGCCGGTGCTTTGCGCAGCAGGGGCGGAACCTCTGAAAGCGTGGCATTCAGGTTGGGAATCAGATCGGGATGGCGGCTGAGCGTGTCGGTAAAGTCAGCTGCATTTTTGCTGATAGAATCAATACGCTTGGCCAATTGGGGGCCATTTTCGCTGAGGGGCCCGGTAATGCTGTGCACTTCTCCTGAAACGGCCTGTAAACTTTTGAGCAGGCCCGGTGCATCTTTGCCCAGACTGGCACTGGCCACGCGCAGGTTGGCGATAATGCTGTCGATGGAGTTGCCGTTGCGGCTGAGCAGACGGTTGGCCTGAGCGGAAACACCGTCGAGATTTTTGATCATGCGGTTGAGTTCGGTTTCGTTATTGCTGACTGTGCGCATCAGTACTGAAGAGCCTTTGATCAGATCGCCCATTTCACGTTCTTTGCCTTTGACGGCCACGGCGAAGGTATGCAGCAGGGTATTGAGATCATCGGGATCGAGTTTGGTCAGGACCGGAGCGAGGTGATTCAGCACTTCATCCAGATCCACGGGGGTCATGGTTTCTTTGATTTCTTCACCACTCTGCATCAGGGGGGCGCTGTCAGAACCGGGCAGGACGGCAATGTATTTTTCACCCAATAAACTTTTGGAACGAATTTCGGCCCGGGCATCGCTGTGCAGTTTGACATCGGGTTTGATGATCATATGCATCAGGGCTCTGCCAGCCTGAACTTCCATTTTTTCAACGTGACCAATTTCAATGCCGGCCATCATCACGGGGGCGTCTTTGACGACACCTGAGGCGCTGTTGAAAACTGCTTTGACTTTGGTGGAGTCACCCAGTTGAAATTTGCCGAGGGTCAGCGACATATATGCGAGTAAAATGCCCGCGCTCAGAATAAATGCGCCGAGGGAGAGTTCTTTCCAGTGTTTTACCATGGGTTGTGCCTTGTATTATCTTCGTCTCTGCTCTTGTCACAGGGCGTGACAAATAAATATTCTAGCATTGTTTTGAGTCTGTCCCAAGTCAAGGCAGTGAGAGTATACTGGACAGGAATCATTTACAGGAAGAAAACGATGGCTGAACTGTCAGGAAAAGTCGCACTGGTGACGGGAAGTTCACGGGGGATTGGCCGTGCTTGCGTGCTCAAGCTTGCCGAAGCCGGGGCCCGTGTGGTGATCAATTATTTTTCTCATGAAGAAGCGGCCCGCGAAGTGCAGGCCCTGATTGCAGAAAAATGGGGCGGGGAGTCGCTGTGTATTCGTGCGGATATTTCGCAGGCGGAGCAGGTTCAGGCGCTTTTTGATCAAATCATGGAGCGCTGGGGGCGGCTGGATATTCTTGTCAACAATGCCGGCATCACCCGCGATGGATTGTTGCTGCGCATGCAGGAATCCGATTGGGACGACGTGGTCTCGACCAATCTGCGCGGACTTTTTCATTGCACCAAACGGGCGGCCAAGATTATGCTGCGTCAAAAAAGTGGCAGAATCGTCAATCTTTCTTCTGTGGTGGGTCAAATTGGCAATGAAGGCCAGACCAACTATGCCACCACCAAAGCGGGGATTTTGGGCTTTACCCGCAGTGTGGCACTTGAGCTGGCTTCACGTGGCATTGCGGTCAATGCAGTGGCCCCTGGCTATATTGATTCTGAAATGACCGATGGCCTGACTGAGGCCAAACGGGCTGAAGTGATCCAAAAAATACCTTTTCAGCGATTTGGGCGCTGTGATGAGGTGGCAGAAATGGTATTATTCCTATCATCGGAACGTTGCCAATATCTGACCGGCCAGACCATCAATATTGATGGCGGCATGGTGATGAAATAAAGCGCAGAGTTTATAAGGAGAGCAGTGATGAGTAAAGACGAAATTCTCGAAAAGATCCGCAGCATTGTGGTGGAACAACTGGGGGTAGAAGCCAGTCAGGTGACTCCCGACGCCAATTTTATCAATGACCTGGGAGCTGATTCGCTCGGCACCGTCGAATTGATCATGTCGCTTGAAGAAGCCTTTGATATCGATATCCCCGATGACAAGGCCGAACAGATCCGCACCGTGGGCGACGCCCTGGTTTATATTGAACAGCATGCCTGAGCCTTGTCTTCAGCGTGTGGTGGTGACAGGGGCGGGTGTGATCTCGCCTCTGGGCAATAATCTGCCTGATTTCTGGCGCAATCTGCTGGCGGGTGAAAATGGCATCAGCACCATCACCCGTTTTGATACCACCGGCTTTCCAACCCGGATTGCGGGTCAGGTCAAAGATTTTGACGTGCATGCCTGGATTGAACACAAAGAAGCCCGGCGCATGGCCCCTTTTACCCAGTTTGCTGTAGGGGCAGCTCTTGAGGCGCTGCAGCGTGCGGGCCTGAAAATCGATGCAGGCAATGCCGATCAGATTGGGGTCAGCCTGGGCTGTGGAATTGGCGGCATGCAGGTAATTGAAGATCAGCACCGGATTTTGCTTGAAAAAGGCCCCCATCGGGTTTCTCCGCTTTTGATTCCCATGTTTATTCCCAATATGGCAGCCGGGCAGGTTGCGATTCAGACGGGTGCACGGGGGCCGAATAATTGTCCGGTGACAGCCTGTGCTTCAGCCTCGCATGCGATTGGCGATGCCTTTCGAATTTTGCAGCGCGGTGATGCCCAGGCCATGATTACAGGCGGAACCGAAGCCGCGATTACGCCGCTGAGCATGGCGGGTTTTGCTTCGGCCAAGACCATGTCGACCCGCAATGACGATCCTGAACACGCCAGCCGCCCCTTTGACCGTCAGCGCGATGGCTTTGTGATGGGAGAAGGTTCGGGGATTTTGATTCTTGAAACCCTGAGCCATGCCCAGGCCCGTGGCGCTGAAATCCTGGCCGAGGTGGCTGGATTTGGCATGACGGGCGATGCCTACCATATTACCGCACCCTCTCCCGATGGCGAAGGCTTGGTGCGGGCCATACAGATTGCCTTGAAAGATGCGGCTCTCAGCCCCTTTGAGATAGATTATATCAACGCCCATGGCACTTCCACCCCTCTCAACGATATCACCGAGACCAAGGCCATTCATCAGGTTTTTGCCGAGGCGGCCAGCCAATTGGTGGTGAGTTCGACCAAGTCTATGACCGGGCATTTGCTCGGTGCGGCGGGGGGCATTGAGGCGATTGCCTCAGTGATGAGCCTGCGTGAGCAGATTGTGCATCCCACGCGCAATTTTGAGGAATCAGACCCCGAATGCGATTTGGATTACGTGCCCGGTCAGGCCCGCAAAATGCAGGTGCGGGCGGTGCTCAGCAATAATATGGGATTTGGCGGCCACAATGCCTGCCTGGTCTTCAAACGCTTTGAAGCCTGAGCCTTAGAGTAAGCCGAGTTTTCCGCCTGCCCAGTTTTCAAAGCCCTCTTTCAGCGCTTCAAAGGAATCCACCACAAAAAGCACAGGCTGCAAATGCCAGACCTCGTAGGGGTGATCTCCCATGACTTCAGGGTCGAAGGGCAGGAGCTTGACCTCATGGCCGAGGGCATGAAAGGTCTCTTTATAGGACGAGACGATGCCATTGCCGTAGATGCGGGGTTCGCCCTTTTCGCGCACCAGGCCAAATTCGACCGTAAACCAATGAAAACTTTCGAGTTGACGGCGCTTCAGGCCTGTGGCTTTGAGCGAGGCCTGACCGTAGCGCTGGTAAAAGTCGGCGAAATCGGGTTCGGTGATCATGGGCAGGTGCCCGAAGATATCGTGAAAAAGGTCGGGCGCAGGGGTATAGTCGAGTTCATGTCGCTCGCGGATATAATCTGTGGAAGGAAAGACCCGCTGGGCCAGCAATTCAAAGAAATCCTGCTCATGCAGCAAACCGGGAGTGCGGGCCACGCGCCATTGGGTGGTGGCTTCGAGGGTCTTGCTCAGTTCGGGCAGACTGGGAATCCGATCGGGGGGCAATTTGAGGGCTTCAAGCCCTTTTAGAAAGGCCTGACAGGCCCGGCCGGGTAAGATCTCAAGCTGCCGTTGCAGCAGGTATTGCCAAACGGCCTGTTGATCAGGGGTATAGCTGGGCACTTCAATTTCGTCCCCAATCGGAAGGGGACTGTCGATCTTGATCGGGATACAGCGGGGATCTTTGCCTTCCAAGCCTGCCCGTTCATAGGCAGAGAGTTGTTCTGGGGCTTGAAAGTCTCCCTCTGAGAGGGCGGCTCCTGGGTCTGACATGGCGCACCTCCAATATGACGCTTGAAATCCTTGCTGTTTCTATCATACCTTGAAAGGTGGGCTTTTCGTCAGGGTGTGACTCTCTGTCCGTTTTCTTTTGTGAAATGATTTAGGTAGATGGAACAAACTCAATTTTTTCATACACTTACCTTCATTTATCACTTTTTATCGATTTATCATAACAGCCAGCTAACCCACCTCCATCAGGAGGGCAATAACCATTGGACTGAGTATCAGTTGAAGTATTGGGATAAGGTATAGGAGCACCAAATTGGGAACCACACTGACCAAATTCATCAGGTAGAGTCTCTAAAGTTACTTTATTACTACGAATCACAGATTTGTTCCTGCTAAGAATAGCTTCTGCATAGACCGCATACTTTATGTTTGTTCCTTGAATAGGAACAGAACATAAGTCCAGTCTATTTAAAAAATCATTTATTTGTGCTACTGAATTCAACTGAACCGGTCCGACACGATATGGGGAATAATCTGCCCCTTCGACATAATATTGATATTGCAACCCTTCATTTTGAGGAATGCAATTATTGGCATCAACGTAAAGCTCAAAAGTTTTGGCTGTATCATAGGAGCCCGGTTTCACAAATTTTACACGCCCCACTTCCAGCTTCATTTGACATGAAGAGATCATGGTATCTTTTTCATTCTGACTAGCTTGAACACTACTTGATGAAGTAGACGGAAACGGTTTATTCACCGAAGTTCCCATTGGTAGGCAACCAAATAGTACACAAAAGTATAAGGCATAAGTAATTTTGTATGAGAAACAAAGTCTTATCTTTTTTATTATCATACTTAGAAGGATCCCTTTTAAACCAAGCTATTCTTTGAACTGGCAGGGCTGAACTTTTTACCCTTTAAAGCCCAGCCACTTCTTCAGGGCTCAGGCCGGTATAACGGCAGATATTGGCAAGAGGCATGCCATCGGCCTTCATCTGCCGGGCAGTTTCGCGCTTGCCTTCTAATTGACCTTCCTGGCGACCTTCTTGCCGCCCCTGCTGACGGCTTTCTTGCCTTGTCTGCTGTAGGCGCTCTTCAACCTCGTCTTTAACCAGTTCCAGCATCGTTTGACGCAATGATTGACGTTCAGCGGCTAATCCCATCTGAAGCAGCACCTCCTCTGTATCTTGTGGATGAACCAATTCCATGATTGTGAGCATGGCTTCGAGCCAATCGGCCCTTTGTTCTGATTCTAACACGTGCTTGAAGATTTCTTGTAAGGCTTTTCCTGACTTGATAAAAAGTTTGAGTTGGCTATAGGGCAATTCGGCAGGCAGGTTGTTATAGGCCAGAACAAATAAGGGAAACAGGGTTTGGGCTTGCCAGAAACCGGGTAGAATTTCCTGCAGCTTAATCTGGTAGTGATTGAGAGCCTGTTTCAGTGTGGGGGTTAAAGAAGGCAGTACCAGCCAGGAACTGAGATGATCACTGTAACCAATTTTGAATTTCACCCGGTAGAGCAGGGTATAGGCCAGTAACACTTCAAAATCTCCTGGTTTAAGCGGATCGGCAATCGATTTGAACTCAAGTAGATTCTGATCGCTTAAGTGTTTCCAGAGGGGGTGGGTTTTCCATTCTCCCTGGCGATCCTGAGGCGAAATAATCACTAGATCTGCCTTGAGGGGCAGTTTGCCGAGTTTGGGATCTTCAATCACCTCAAGTCCGAGTGTGCTGAGGGTTTCACGCATCAATTGCTTAAATGCATCATCCCAAGGAATCTGTTCAGCGTTTTGTTTGCTCATGTGGGATAGTTTAGCAGGTGAAAATTGAGTCTTCTGTTGTCTGGCGCACAGGGGTTGCTCATCTGAAAATGACTGAAAATACAATGGTGTTCGGCTTAACGAGGGCGTTGACAAAGAATCTCAAAGCTACCGATGAAAGGTGTGCCGACTCCAGTTATCACCCCACAGCAAAGCTGGTTGATGCAAACGGCAATCCAATTAAATCCATTCGTAGTGGCTATGAACAAGCACATCATGTCATTCCCTTGAATTATGATGGGATGAATGATGTACATCAAATTATGGCAGCCTGTGATATAGACATCGATCTGCCAGACAATGGGGCATGTATGGATACCCCCAGTCATAACCAGACAAAAACCTATCAAAAAGATAATCCTGACGCTTATATTATGCAGATTTTAGATAAATTTAAGAAGAGTAATGTAGAGAAACCTGATGGAAGCATTGACTGTGACAAGGTTCGAGATAAATTGAGTAAAATTAAACAGCATTTGAAAGAACAGAATCTGATTTCACAAAGTGGCAATGCATTTAAGGTGGATTTGGGAGGTTTAGGGTTATGAGTCACTTAACAAAGGTTTATTGGCTTTCGCAACCTCCACGTCGTGCTGGTTTTCAGAGATTGAAGAGAGATTCATGGTTAGAGGACTGGAATTATATTGAGGCTGTTAGTGTTCATCGACTTGATCATGAGCAAGAAATCCGAATTCTGCCTTATTTTTTGCATTCAGGTAAATTTAGCGACTTTGCTTTTGGAGGTGTTGGCCTTCTCTGGTTCAATCAGCATGTGGTTGATGTCTTTGGCGATGAACTGCTGGAATATGGGCGACTTTACCCAATCGATGTGCAAGATGCCCCCTCGCAGTATTACTTTTATCATGTCACCAAATTGGTGAAGGCGATGGATTTAGAGGCTGTTTCCAAGCTTGACTCTCGCTACCAGCCGGGTCAGCCGTATAATTCAATTTCAAGCAGTAAATTTGAATTTATCTCTGAGAATATTCAAGACCTGCTGGTCTTCAAAGATATTCAGCAGGATCCAGGGCATCGAATTATTTTTCTCGGCCAGCGCTTTGTGGATATTCTCAAAAAGCACAAGTTTACGGGGGTGCATAAAGATACCTTCAAGCCGATCTGGCCCCGGCCTGAACCCGCCCAGATCCAAACCGGGCCACGGATTGACCTGGCGGATCTAAATCTGTAAGTAAGGGCAAACTTTGACAAGCACATGATGGAAAGAGAAAGCCAGCAGAGCCCCTGGGGAGTGGCGGGTAACTGGAGCGACACCGCGCCAGGATGGCACAAACGGTGGAGCGGAACTTAGTTTGCACTGCACACGATGTGCAGTGCAAGCGGCCCGACACCCCCAGCGGGCCTGCGGTTTGTACCTCTATCTAATAGAATGAACCCTTTTAAACCAAGTTATTCTTTGAACTGGCAGGGCTGAACTTTTTAATCCTTTAAAGCCCAGCCACTCCTTCAGGGCTCAGGCCGGTATAACGGCAGATATTGGCAAGGGGCATGCCATCGGCCTTCATAACCATGAAGGGCACAATGTCTGCCGGGCAGTTTCGCGCCTGCCTTCTAATTGACCTTCTTGGCGGCCTTCCTGCTTGCCAGAGGATTTTTGAGCCTGAATGAAAGGAATCTTATCACCCAGATCGGGAGACTTTTCCTGGCGTTGCTCAACGACCCAGGCCACGTTCTCTTTTTCGCTTTCTAAGATTTGAATCACAGCCTCGGCCTCCTGTTTATGTTATGTGATGTTTAAAACCCTGAGCGAGGTCTCATATGAACGCACTTGAAATTCCCTTTCGCTTTGAGCACCATTTATTGGTTTTTGAGGGGCGGCTTCAAAAGGGACAGACAGTGACACTGACCCTGGATACCTTTGCCTGGCCCCATGTGCTGCGTACAGAGCTGGGCCAGGCCCAGAACTGGCTGACGGGACATACCGAAAGCTCAGAAGGGGTGGCTGGGCTTTCTGAAACCCAGCGGGCTGAAATTCCAGAACTGTGGCTGGGGCAGACGGTGTTTAGAAATCTGGAGGCCCTCTGTGATCCCTTGGTGGGCCCCATCCCCTTTGACCTGATGTTGGGGGCTCCTCTGCTGGCGGATTGGGTGGTGCAGATTGATTATCCTGCCAAAATTCTGCGCTTGATCGAACCTGAATGCTGGCAACCCGAAGTGGGGGCTGAGGTCTTTGAGTTGAAGACTTTTGAGCCCGGTTTGCCCGTTTTGCACCAGCAATTGAGGCTGGGAGGCGAGACGATTCCCTGGGCCTTGCTGGATACTGGCAACAATGCGGCCCTGGTTTTTTCAGCCGAATTGGCAAAAAAACTTGGTTTGACCCCCGAAGGGGCAGCCCAGGGCGGGGGCTTTGGCGGGCAGGAGATGGGTTTCAGTCGCCTGACCCTGCCCCGGCTTGAGCTGGGTGGCCAGATCTGGAAAGATCTTCAGGCCATTCTGCTGCCACCTGAAGCCTCTCCTCTTTTGAACCAGCCAGATCGGGTTTTGCTGGGCAACGCTCTTTTTCAAGCCCAGGTTGCAACCTGGGCTTTGCCCCACAGTATGTGGTGTTTAACTTCAAGCCCTGTTTTGAGAGCACCTTGCTGAGGCGAGGGCTTAAATTTTGAAACGGAACCCGAGAATATCTCCCTGACCGTTATAGCCCAGGGTGGCTTCTAAATTGGGGCTGATATGCCAGGCGACTTCGGCCCCTGCTGCGGGCGGGAAAAAATTCTGAAAGACCAACTGATTCAGATTTCCGTTGAAGAAATTATAACCCGGCACCAAATTAACTCTGGCTGTGAGATGTTCGTTGAAGCGATAGGCCATGGCCAGCCCCACTTCAATCCCCAGCCAGCGGGAGACGGTCAGATCACGGAAATTGGCGTCTCCCCAAACCCCCAGAATGAGACTCAGGGAAAACCCTCCATCGTGGTAATAGTGGTGATCATGGTAGAGATTGGTCATTAGACGCAGGTCATAGCGGCTGCTGAGGTCGGTCCAGCCATTGACAAGAAAGGGCAAACCAGCAGAGACGCCCAAGGTGGTTCGGGGGAATAATTCCAGATCCAGGGCTGCGCTGGGGCCAATCCCAATCGCAAACGAAGAATGGCTGCCATCGGCCTTGGGCATCGAAGAGGCCTGAGCAGGGGGGGCGGTGAGCAGGGCTGTGCTGAGCAGGGCGGACAGGGTGAGTAAGAGCGCTTTTTTCATGGTTTGAAGTGTCCTTTCTGAAATCTCAATTTGATCATAAGGGATGGGGTTGGGATAAACTATGATCTGGGACAAGTCGACAAACCAAAAGCCCCTCGAAATCTTTCGAGGGGCTTTGCAATGGGTTTTTAAAAATCAGCGATGTGCTTCAATGGCCTTGAGAATTTCTTCCGTTACCAGGGCCACATCCTGTTCACCGTGGATATTGACCAGCTTGCCGGTCTTCTCGTAATAGGCGATCAGGGGTTGGGTCTGGTCTTGGTAGACCTTCAGGCGGTTCTGAACCGATTCCGGTTTGTCATCGTCGCGCTGATAGAGGTCATACTTCTCAGGATCATCAGGTGGGCTGAACTTCAGATTGAAGATCTTGCCGGTCTTGCGACAGGTTCTGCGCAAGGTCAGACGATCCATCAGCAGATCCAGGGGCACGTCGATATTCAAAACCACGGTCAGACCCAGGTCGATTTCTGCCAGCAGTTGATCCAGAGCCTCGGCCTGGGCCAGGGTACGGGGAAAACCGTCCATGATCCAGTTGGCGGGAAAATCTGCTTCAGAGAATTTTTCCTTGATCAGTCCGATGATCACGTCATCGGGAACCAAAGCGCCCTGATCCATAAAGGATTTGGCTTTCAGTCCCATTTCAGTGCCCTCGCGGGCAGCCTGACGGAGAATATCTCCGGTCGAGACATGCGCTGCTTCAAAGCGCTCTGCAATCAGGTGCGCCTGGGTGCCTTTGCCAGCACCGGGGGCTCCGAGAAAAATCAGATGAATGCCTTTGCTCATGTGGTAAATCCTTCATACTGTCTTGCAAGCAGGTGGGTTTGCAATTGATTGAAGAGATCAATCGCGACCCCAACCATGATCAGAATCGCGGTTGAGCCAACGCGTTGCAGGGTGGTGACCCCAGTAATTTCGACCATGACCATCGGGAAAATGACGATCAAAGCCAGAAAGATCGCGCCGCAGAACGTGATTCTTTTCAGAACCATATCCAGGTATTCGGCGGTCGGACGACCGGGACGGTAGCCTGGGATATAGCTGCCGTAGCGTTTGAGGTTATTGGCGATTTCCTGGGGATTGAGAATCAGGGAGGCATAGAAGAATGAGAAGAAGAAAATCAATCCGGTAAAGAAAACACCATAACCCGGTTGCTGGGTTAAAAATTCCGTGACGGTCTTCAAAAGCTTGGCATTGGGTGCAAACTGTTGAATTGTCGCGGGAAAAAGCAGCACCGAAGACGCGAAGATAATCGGCATCACGCCCCCTTGGCTGATGCGGAAGGGAAGATAGGTGCCTCGGCCTCCATACATGCGGTTGCCCACCTGTTTCTTTGCCGATTGCACGGGTATCTTGCGTGCGCCCTCAGAAGCATAGACAATCACCACCAGCAATACCAGATAGGACAGAACCAAGAGTCCTACAGAGAACCAATTCGAGGCTCCCTGGTTGACCAGTTCAATCGTGTTTTGAATATACTGTGGAATAGCGGCCACGATCCCGATAAAAATCAGGAGGGATGCGCCATTGCCAATGCCGTATTCGGTCATCATTTCGCCGATCCACATGACCAAAACAGTACCTGCGACAAGCAGGGCAACGGTATTGATAATGAACAGAAGCGGCATGCTGCCGGTTGCGGGATGACTGGGAACTGCGCCACTGCGCCAAAGCCAGACAGACATCCCCACTGCCTGGACGGTTCCTAGGATAACGGTTAAATAGCGGGTAATTTGAGCGATCTGCCTTCGCCCAGCCTCTCCGCCTTCTTTTTGCATCTCCTCGAGTTTGGGAATGACCGTTGCCATCAACTGCATAATAATCGATGCGTTGATATACGGGAGAATGCCCATGGCAAAGATCGAAAACTTTGCCAACGCCCCCCCTGCAAACAAATCGACAAACTGGAGCAGACTGCCCTGGCGAAAGAGATTCGCAATAATATTGGCGTCCAGACCACTCACGGGAATCTGAACGCCAAATCTGACCAGGAATATCATTCCCAGGGTAAAAAATATCTTAAATTTCAGCCCGGAAGCCTGCCACATTTCCATGAGGACTTCCGGGCGGAGAGCTTGATCGCGTCTCATACGATCTGGACAGAACCACCTGCGGCTTCAATCTTTTCCTTGGCAGAAGGAGTGACATAGCTGGCAGTAATGTTCAGGGGTTTACTCAGTTCCCCATGACCCAAGACACGCAAACCGTCGCTGCGGCCATCGATCAAGCTTTTGTCAGCCAATGCAGCGAAATCAACGCTGGCACCAGATTCAAAAACCTCATTCAAGCGGCCGACATTGACAATCGCCCAGTTGGAGCGATAAGGCATGACGAAATGCTTCTTCTTGGGAAGACGACGATAAAGAGGCATCTGACCGCCTTCAAAACCGGCTTTCTTTTCGGGACCAGAACGTTGGCCCTGACCGCGGTGACCCCGGGTAGAGGTTTTACCCATACCTGAGCCCATACCACGACCAACGCGTTTGCGCTTGGCCCGTTTTGTATTACGGGATAAATCTTGCAATTTCATTTCACAAATTCCTCTTTATCAGACTGGGCGGCCAGAGACAATTTCTTTTGCACTCAGGCCACGGGAAGCGGAGATCTGCTCAATGGTCCGCAGTTCTTTGAGACCCTCGATTGCCGCACGGGCATTGTTCAAGGGAGACTTGGAACCCAGGCATTTGGCGGTAGCGTTCTTGATGCCGGCGGCTTCAAGTACGATACGCACGGCACCCCCGGCGATAACACCTGTACCCTGACGGGCAGGCTTCACCAGGACGCTGGCTGAACCAAAGCGAGCATTTACGGGATGGGGAATGGTGGTGTTCACGATCGGAACCTGAATCAGGTTCTTACGGGCATCTGACATTCCTTTTTGAATGGCACCAACGACATCGCTGGATTTGCCAACGCCAACACCAACCTGTCCTTCACCATCACCAACGATGGTAATAACACGGAAGCTCAGACGTTTTCCGCCCTTGACAACTTTTGTCACACGGCGGACCTGGACTACTTTTTCAGTCCACTGGGAATCGGTTTCGTTTTGTTTTTTGACCACGTTCTTTACTCCTCTAACCTTAGAAACTCAGACCGTTTTCACGGGCAGCTTCAGCCAGGGCCGCAACGCGACCATGGTATTTATTGCCACCCCGGTCAAAAACCACCTGAGTGATTCCCAGTTCCAGGGCTTTTTTAGCAATCCGGGAACCGACAACTTTCGCTCCCTCGATATTGCCAAAGTACTCACCCTGAGTTTTCACATCGGGTTCAACCGAAGAGGCTGCTACCAGGGTATGTCCCTGCACATCATCAATGATCTGGGCATAGATATGTTGATGGCTACGGAATACGGACAGCCGGGGACGATCAGCGGTACCGTTGATTTTTTTACGTGCACGAACTTGGCGGCGCTTACGTTCGGCACGACGGGTTTCAATACTCATCTTGGCCTCCGACTACTTCTTACCTGATTTGCCGGCTTTTCTGCGGACGACTTCGCCCACATACCGGATACCCTTGCCTTTATAAGGCTCGGGTTTGCGTACCGCGCGGATCTTTGCCGCAATATTGCCCACGAGTTCTTTGTCAATGCCCTTGACGTGGATCTTGGTGGGGCCTTCGGTTTCGATCACGATACCAGGAGGCGCTTCAATTTCGATCGGGTGTGAATAACCCGCATTGAGAACGATATTGGAACCTTTCAGAGCGGCTTTGTAACCGACCCCGATCATTTCCAGGGATTTGGAGAAGCCGTTGTTGACACCTTCTACCATATTGGCCAGCAAGGAACGATAGAGACCATGCAGGGCACGGGCTTGCTTGCTGTCATCTTTGCGCATAACGCTTAAGACACCATCTGCAACTTCAACGGAAACTTCAGAGCGCAGTTCCTGAGAGAGTTCACCCTTCGGACCTTTGACTTTAACGACGTTACCATTGACTTCGACAGTGGCTTTCGCGAGTGTAATGGGTTTCTTACCAATTCGTGACATTGCTTTTACCTACCATACATAACACAGTAATTCGCCACCGACTTTAAGACGGCGGGCCTGGTGACCGGTAAGGATGCCACGGGAGGTGGATACCACAGCAACACCCATTCCGCCCATCACACGCGGTACTTCTTGCGTACCGACATAGACGCGACGGCCAGGTTTGCTGACCCGTTTGAGCCCCTGAATGACGGAGCGGCCTTCATGGTACTTAAGAACCAGCTTAATTTTCTTAAATTTGTCATCGCTGACTTCATAGAAATCGGTGATATAACCGTTTTCTTTGAGAACACGGGATACTTCCCGTTTAATTTTTGAGTGGGGTACTTCCACGGACTCTTTGCGCAGCATCAGGGCGTTACGAACCCGGGTAAGCATATCACTGATAGGATCTGTAACCATAATTCTCTCCTCTTACCAACTGGACTTCTTCACACCCGGCAGCAGACCACGGTGTGCGTTTTCACGCAAACAGACGCGGCAGAGGCCGAAATAGCGATAATAGGCTTTGGGGCGACCGCAGGTACGGCAACGGTTGTGTTGACGCACTTTGTATTTGGGCGGGCGCTTGGATTTTTCGATCATTGATGTTCTTGCCATTATTGTCTCCTACTTCCGAAACGGCATTCCAAAATGTTTGAGCAAGGCATAGGCTTCCTGGTCATTTTTAGCGGTGGTTACGAAGGTGATGTTCATACCACGTACCTTGTCGACCTTGTCATAGCTGATTTCAGGGAAAATCAACTGTTCTTTAAGACCAATCGTGTAATTTCCACGTTGATCAAAAGCCTTGTTGGATACACCCCGGAAGTCACGAATCCGTGGCAGGGCCAGGGATACCAGACGATCAAGAAACTCATACATGCGATCGCCACGCAATGTTACCTTCAGACCAATGGGCATGCCCTGGCGAAGTTTAAAGTTGGCAATAGATTTTTTTGCTTTTACCACGATGGGCTTTTGACCTGCAATGGTCGCCAGATCATTCTGGGCAAACTCAAGGGCTTTGTGATTCTGGATGTATTCGCCAAGACCAATGCTGACAACGATCTTCTCGAGTTTGGGCACATCCATGATATTTGCATATTGAAATTCGTCTTTCAATTGCGGGTGAATGCGATCGCGATAGATCTGCTTAAGTCTTGGTAACATCTTTGCTTCTGCAACCATACTTAGCAATACTCCTTAAAAAATATTTATAAATTAATTATCGAGCGTTTCGCCCGATTTATGAGAAACACGAACTTTTTGGCCGTTTTCAAGCTCTTTATGACGTACACGTACGCCTTTTTTCAGACTGGGGTCATAGAGCATGACGCGGGAACGATGAATGGGAGCCTCTTTTTTAACGAGAGACCCTTTTTGACCTTGCATCGTTGGCTTTTGGTGACGGGTGACAATATGTACACCTTCCACAACCACGCGGTTGGTTTTGGGGATAACCCGCAGAACCTTACCTACTTTACCACGATCAGCATCTCTACCGGAAATAACCACGACCTGATCGCCTTTTTTGACGGTCAGACGACGGTGCTGTTTTTCAGTTCTATTTGAAGCCATGATTACAGTACCTCCGGCGCAAGTGAGACAATTTTCATATAATTCTTTTCCCGAAGTTCACGGGCCACAGGGCCAAAAACACGGGTTCCAATCGGGTTGCCATCGTTGTTGACGATGACAGCAGCATTTTCATCAAAACGAATACGAGAACCGTCTTTGCGGTGAATCTGGTGCTTGGTACGCACGACAACAGCTTTGACGACCTGGCTCTTTTTGACAGGCATATTGGGGGTGGCTTCTTTAACGACAGCCACGATGGTATCTCCCACATGGGCGTAACGCCGACCTGAGCTGCCCAGCACATTGATGCAGAGCAGTTCTTTTGCGCCGGTATTATCAGCGACAGCGAGACGACTTTCTTGCTGAATCATAACAAATCTCCTTAAGATTAGGCCTGAGAACCAGCGTCAACCACTTCCAGCAAACGGAAATGCTTGTCACGGCTCATGGGGCGACACTCTACGATACGGACCAAATCCCCAGCCTTGGAAAGCTCTTGTTCATCATGGAACTTATAGCGCTTTCTGCGAGACTGCACCTTTTTATAGATCGGGTGTGTGGGGAAGCGTTCGACCTCCGCAATACGGGTTTTCTGCATTTTATCACTGACGACCTTACCGGTCAGAACACGTTTAGGCATTGACTTCTTCTCCTTCCAATTCACGTTCCCGCAGCAAGGTGTTGATACGGGCTACTTTTTGCCGCAACAGACGCAGACGGGCAGTATTGGAAAGCTGACGTGTTGCCATCCATTGGAACTTCAAATTAAAAAGTTCCTGTTTGGCTTCCTGACGCTCATCCAGCAATTCCTGCTGGGAAAGTTCGCGCAAACGACTTATTTCTTGTTTAGACATTTTATTCTTCGCCTCCTTCAGCTTGAGCAGCCTCTTGCTCTTCGCGGGTGACAAAGCGGGTTTTAATCGGCAGTTTGGCACTGGCCAGACGCATCGCTTTACGGGCTACTTCTTCGGGTACACCGGCCAGTTCAAACATGATACGACCGGGTTTGACAACGGCTACCCAATACTCGGGTGAACCTTTACCACTGCCCATCCGGGTTTCAGCGGGTTTTGCTGTGATCGGTTTGTCAGGAAAAATACGGATATGTACTTTCCCGCCACGACGTACAGAACGTGTCATGGCCCGACGTGCAGCTTCAATCTGGCGGGCGGTAATCCAGGCAGGCTCCAGACCTTGCAGTCCGAATTCGCCAAAGGCGACAGTCGTACCGCGGGTTTCCTTGCCCTTCATGCGGCCCCGCATCTGCTTTCTGTACTTTGTACGTTTAGGCATTAGCATGGGAAGGGACCTCTTTTTTCGACTCTTTTTCTTTCAGCTTTTCGCCGTGATAAACCCATACTTTGATACCGATAATTCCGAAAACGGTTTTGGCTTCAAAGAAACCATAGTCAATATCGGCACGCAGGGTGTGCAGCGGAATACGACCTTCACGCAGCCACTCGGTACGGGCAATATCTGCACCAGCCAGACGGCCGGCGATCATGATTTTAATACCCTGGGCACCTGAATTCATGGCCCGGGACATGGACTGCTTCATGACACGACGGAAAGCGACACGTTTTTCCAACTGTACAGCCGCAGCTTCAGCAATCAGCTGAGCGTTGGTTTCAACAGATTTGACTTCCTGTACATTCATCTGAACTTTTTTGTTCAGTTCCTGGAAAAGCTTCTGACGCAGTTCCTCAATATTTTTACCGCCACGGCCGACAACCATGCCGGGTTTGGCAGTAAGGATGGTTACTTCTACCTGGTTGGACTTGCGTTCAACTTCAATATCAGCAATACCTGCAGCGGAGAGCTGTTTTTTTACAATCTCACGAATACGACGATCTTCCTGGATCAGGTCGGGATAATTCTTGGGTGAAAACCAACGGCTTTTCCAATTTTTGGTAATCCCTAAACGAAATCCAATAGGGTGTACTTTCTGGCCCATATTGTCTCCTTACTTCTTCTTCGGCCCAACGGCGATGGTGACATGGCTGGAGCGCTTTTTGATCATATAGGCGCGGCCCTGTGCACGGGGCTGAACCCGGCGCAGTGTGCGGCCACCATCTACAAAAGCTTCAACCACATAGAGTTCTTCCACATCCAACATATTGTTGTTTTCTGCATTTGAAAGTGCAGAGTGGAGAACCTTTTCAATAATCCGGGCAGCTTTATGCGGCATGAACTTGAGGTGGTCCAACGCATCAAGTCCATTCATTCCCCGGACCAGATTCATCACCCGTCTCAGCTTGAAGGGTGACATGCTGACATTCTTGGCAATTGCCTTGACTTTAACTGGGTTACTCACGGTATGTTCCTCATTCTATCGGCGTGATACGGTTTTTTCACCGGCGTGGCCACGGAACATACGGGTGGGAACAAATTCGCCCAACCGGTAGTCAACCATGTTTTCAGTCACGAAGATGGGCACATGTTTGCGGCCATTATAAACGGCAATGGTGTGTCCAATCATATCCGGTGTAATGGTGGAGGCGCGGGACCAGGTTTTAATGACGCGCTTCTCATTTTTATCATTCATGCGCTCAATTTTCTTAAGCAGCTTTTCCTGAATAAAAGGTCCTTTTTTTACAGAACGGCTCATTGGTCGCTGTCTCCTTTATCGTGCGTTCCGGCTAACGCGCTTCTGTGTAATGAAGCGGTCGCTCGGTTTTTTCTTGCGGGTGCGGAAGCCCATAGCAGGCTGACCCCAGGGGGTCTGTGCCTTACCACCGACGGGTGCTTTACCCTCACCACCACCATGTGGGTGATCGCAGGGGTTCATCACAACACCGCGGTTGTGGGGCCGACGGCCCATGTGACGTTTACGACCGGCTTTACCAATCGAAACGTTTTTAAAATCGGCATTGCCCAGCGAACCAATGGTGGCCCGGCAATTTTTGGAAACCATACGCACTTCGCCAGAAGGCAGCTTGATTTGAACGTACTCGCCGTCCTTTGCCACAAGCTGAGCGGATGTTCCGGCCGCACGGGCCATCTGTCCACCCCGGCCGGGCTGAAGCTCCACGTTATGAATCACTGTACCCAGAGGAATATCTTTCAGAACCATGGCATGCCCTGGTTTGATGTCAGCCTGTTCACCGGCAAGCACTTCATCGCCAACTTTTAAACCCTGGGGAGCCAGGATATAGCGTTTTTCGCCATCGGCATAGTGAAGTAAGGCAATATTGGCTGTGCGGTTGGGATCGTATTCGATCGTTGCCACTTTAGCAGGAATATTGTCTTTATTACGCTTGAAGTCAATCAGGCGGTAATGACGTTTATGACCACCCCCCCGGAAGCGGGATGTAATCCGTCCGGTATTGTTGCGGCCACCTGTTTTCTTCAGAGGTACCAGCAGTGATTTTTCGGGCGTAGAGGTTGTGATTTCCTCATATGTAAGCCGGCTCATATTGCGTTGGCCAGCAGTTGTTGGTTTTAAAACTCGAATACCCATAGTGTTTCACCACTTCCTAAATCGCGAGATCAATTTTGTGACCAGCTTTAAGGGTCACAATTGCTTTTTTGCGGGCTTTCCGCTTACGGGCACGACTCCCAAAAGGGCGTTGCTCCGGCTTGACATTCAGAGTGCGAACCTTGTCGACGTCCACTTTAAAAATGGTGCTGACGGCTTTCGCGATCTCAACTTTGTTTGCTTTTGTATCCACTTCAAAGACGTACTGGTTATCGGCACCCAAGAGGGTCGATTTTTCAGTAATCAGAGGATATTTTACGATGGTATAGGGATCCATATCAGACAATCCTTCCTTCCAGTAACTGCAGAGAACCTTCAGCAACCAGCAGAGTGTCATGTTTCAGGACATCTACTACACCTACGTTTTTGGGGCTGACGACAGAAACCTGACGCAGATTACGGGTCACCTTATGCAAGGCTTCGTTATAATCAGCAATCACCAGAACTTTCTGATCAGCAAGGCCCATTTTTCCGAGCAGAGCCAGGAATTCAGAGGTCTTGTTCAGGTTCAGAGTGGCGTCTTCGACGACAACGGCGCTTTCACGTTTAACGGAGAGCGCAGAGCTCAGCGCACGAAATGCCATTTTACGGTTCAGACTGGTTTCAAAGCTGTGGGGTCTTGGACCAAAGGAAACACCGCCCCCACGCCAAATCGACGAGGTACGGCTACCGGCACGGGCGCGGCCTGTGCCTTTTTGTTTCCAGGGTTTCTTACCACCACCGCGTACTTCAGAGCGGGTTTTGGTGCAGGCAGTTCCCAGACGGGCATTGTTCAATTGACGAACAGAAGCCATATGCATCAAATCGACATTGGGTTCAGCGCCCCAGAGCAGATCAGCACCTTCGATGCTGACGTATCCCTGGCTGGACGCTTCAAACTTTTTCAATTCAACGGACATTAGGCTTTCCCTCCTTTAACAACAGGAACAATTTTAACGACTGCACCTGTAGAACCGGGAACAGCTCCTTTTACCAACAGCAGATTGCGTTCGGTATCCACCTGAACCACCTGCAGATTTGTGGTCGTAACTACCTTATTGGGTTTACGGCCAGACATCTTGACGCCTTTGTATACGCGTCCAGGTGTAGTACCGGCACCAATGGAGCCGGGAATACGGTGGGACTTGGAACCATGACTCATGGGACCACGACCGAAATGATGGCGTTTGGTAGCTCCCATAAAGCCTTTGCCAATGGGTTTGCCCTGAACATTGATGGCCTGGCCTACGCTGAACTGACTGACTGTCAATTCTGCGCCGACTTCAAACCCATCGGTGCTCTGTGTACGAAATTCAACCAGGCGTCGAGTTGTATGGACACCCGCTTTTTTAAAATGACCTTGCTGAGGCTTGTTCAAACGATGCTTCGGAACCGATTCAAAACCGACCTGCAAAGCCGAATACCCATCGGTATCCGGCTTCTTGACCTGAACGATCGGGCAGGGGCCGGCCTGAATAACTGTGACCGGCACACTGTTTCCCGTTTCATCGAAGACATGTGTCATCCCCAGTTTGGTACCTATAAGTCCTACATTAGAACTCATCGGGGTTATGTCTCCTTACTTTCTTCTTTTGCAACTGTAGTCATTTGTCTACAGCTTTACTTCGATATCGACGCCAGCAGGCAGGTCCATGTGCATCAGCGCATCAACCGTCTTCGTGGAGGGTTCCAGAATGTCCAGCAAACGCTTGTGGGTACGAATCTCGAAATGTTCCCGAGATTTCTTATCCACGTGCGGTGAACGCAGAACACAAAACACGTTCTTGCGGATGGGCAGCGGCACCGGACCTACTACTTTGGCGTCGGTACGGCGAGCGGTTTCCACAATACGACGCGCGGACTCGTCCAGCAAACGATGATCGTAGGATTTTAACCTGATTCTGATTTTTTGACCTGCCATACTAACAATCCTTATTCTTCTTCTTTAATATCAGCCAGGATGCTGGTTACGACGCCTGAACCGACCGTACGGCCGCCTTCACGAATCGCGAAACGCATTCCTTCTTCAATAGCGACGGGTTTCTGCAGAACGACTACCATTTCGATATTGTCGCCAGGCATAACCATTTCTACGCCTTCGGGCAGTTTGCACTCACCAGTTACGTCGGTGGTACGAACATAGAACTGAGGGCGATAGCCGGGGAAGAACGGTGTGTGACGACCGCCTTCTTCTTTTTTCAATACGTAGACTTGCGCATTGAAGTGGTTGTGGGGCTTAATGGAGCCGGGTTTAGCGACTACCTGTCCACGTTCCACGTCATCTTTGCTGATACCACGCATCAGGATGCCCACGTTGTCACCAGCCAGACCTTCGTCCAGGGTTTTACGGAACATTTCAACACCGGTAACGACGGTTTTACGGGTATCACCCAGACCGACGATTTCTACTTCTTCACCGACTTTGCAGCGACCGCGTTCGATACGGCCGGTTGCTACAGTACCACGACCGGTGATGGTGAAAACATCTTCCACTGCCATCAGCAGGGGTTTGTCCACATCACGTGCGGGGTCGGGAATATAAGAGTCAACGGCATCCATCAGAGCCCAGACTTTGTCAACCCACTCATTTTCACCACGTTGGGTTTTGGGGTTGCCAGCCATAGCTTCCATGGCTTTGAAGCCAGAACCAGCTACGATAGGAATATCATCGCCGGGGAACTCATATTCGTTCAGCAGTTCGCGCAGTTCCATTTCAACCAACTCGATCAGCTCAGGGTCATCTACCTGGTCGATCTTGTTGAGGAAGCAGACCATGCTGGGAACGCCAACCTGACGGGCCAAGAGGATGTGTTCACGGGTCTGGGGCATGGGGCCGTCAGAAGCAGACACAACCAGAATCGCGCCGTCCATCTGAGCTGCACCGGTAATCATGTTCTTGATGTAGTCAGCGTGTCCGGGGCAGTCAACGTGAGCATAGTGACGTTTTTCGGTTTCATACTCAACGTGGCTGGTATTGATGGTGATACCACGCGCTTTTTCTTCGGGGGCATTGTCAATCTGGTCATAGCCGCGTGCCACGCCGCCACCTGCTGCTGCCAGCGCCATGGTAATAGCTGCTGTCAGAGTGGTTTTGCCGTGGTCAACGTGGCCAATGGTGCCAATATTGACGTGCGGTTTATTACGTTCAAATTTTTCTCTCGCCATACTGAATCTCCTAGGTCACAATATAATTTGTTATTTAACTTATATTTAACTTGGCCTAAATATCAATTTTAATCAATTTTAGGCCAGATGTCTATACCTTTGCTTTGCCAGATGCGTACACAACGGCTTCAGCGACATTCTTGGGAACTTCGGCATAATGAGAAAACTCCATGCTGAAGGTTCCGCGCCCCTGGGTCATGGAGCGTACATCGGTTGCATAGCCAAACATCTCAGCCAGCGGTACCGACGCGTGAATTTTCTGGAGGCCACCATCTTCGGCTTCCATGCTCTTGAGTTCGCCACGACGACGGCCTTGCAGGTCGCCCATGACATCCCCCATGTTATTTTCGGGCACAATGACTTCCAGACTCATACGCGGCTCCAACAGGTAAGGATTGGCTTTGCGCATGGATTCTTTAAAACCCATTGAACCGGCAATCCGGAAGGCCATATCTGAAGAGTCCACTTCGTGGAAGGAGCCGTCATACAGGGTGACCTTGATGCCAATGGCGGGGAATCCAGCCACAACACCTGAGGTCATTGCATCACGCATGCCACCTTCAACGGCGGGGATATATTCCTTCGGAATGACACCACCGACAATTTCGCTGACAAATACAAAGTCTTCTTCAGACTCGGCAGGCAGGGGTTCCATACGAACACGGATGTGTGCATATTGACCACGACCACCAGATTGTTTAACGAACTTGGTTTCATTTTCAACTTTGCTGCGAATGGTTTCGCGGTAAGAAATCTGGGGCTTACCAACGTTACAGCCTACGTTGAACTCACGGACCAGACGGTCGGCGATGATTTCAAGGTGAAGTTCACCCATGCCGGAAATAATCGTTTCGCCTGTTTCATGATCCACTTTCACGCGGAAAGTGGGATCTTCTTCAGCCAGACGTCCAAGGGCAGCAGACAGTTTGTCGCGATCCGCCTGGGTTTTGGGCTCAACAGCCACAGAAACAACGGGCTCAGGGAAGACCATGCTTTCAAGGATGACGGGTTTGTTTTCGTTACAGAGGGTGTCCCCTGTGGTGGTGTTGCGCAGGCCAATGGCTGCGGCCAAATCACCGGCATAAACCGCGTCAATTTCAAGACGTTGATCCGCACGCATCTGTACCAGACGGGAAATGCGCTCTTTATGGCCTTTGGTGGAGTTGTAGACATAGCTGCCCTTTTCCAGGGTGCCAGAATAGCAACGGATAAAGGTCAGTTTACCGATAAAGGGATCGGTAATGATCTTGAACGCCAAAGCAGAAAAGGGCTCGTCATCTTTGGGATAGAGCAGAACTTCTTCGTCTTCTTTTGACATGTCCTGTACAGGAGGCACGTCAAGGGGAGAAGGCAGATAGTCGAGAACCGCGTCGAGCAGGAGCTGAACGCCTTTGTTTTTAAAGGCGGTTCCGCAGAATACAGGGGTCAGCTTGGTGGCGATAACGGCTTGGCGCATGGCTTTTTTAAGCTCATCTACGCTGATTTCTTCGCCTTCCATATATTTGGTCAGCAAAGCGTCATCTTGTTCAGAGGCTGCTTCGATCAATTCTTCGCGATATTTTTCAACATCTTTCAGCATATGCTCAGGAATGGGCAGTTCGCGGATATCTTCGCCGAGGTCATCATAATAGCCATAAGCTTTTTGGGTGACCAAATCGACAATACCGAAAAACTCTTCATTCTGGAAAATGGGCAGTTGAGCAGGAATAGCCCGGTCGTTCAGGCGTTCGCGTACTTTTTCGAAGGCGCGTACATAGTTGGCGCCGGGACGGTCCATTTTATTGACGAAGATAATGCGGGGAACCTTATAACGGTTGGCCTGGCGCCAGACGGTTTCAGATTGGGGTTGTACACCGGCTACCGCGCAGAGTACGCCCACCATGCCATCGAGTACACGCAGAGAGCGTTCTACTTCAACGGTGAAATCCACGTGACCAGGGGTATCAATGATATTGATACGGTGATTTTTCCACTCAGATGTAATCGCAGCGGAGGTAATGGTGATGCCGCGTTCACGTTCCTGAACCATATAATCTGTTACGGCAGTACCATCGTGAACTTCACCGATTTTGTGTACCATGCCGGTGTAATAGAGAATACGTTCGGTGGTGGTGGTTTTACCGGCGTCAATATGGGCAACAATCCCAATATTGCGGACGGTATCAATTTTTACTTTCCTAGACATATAAGTAACTTCTGTATCCTTGTCGCTTAATAACGGTAATGCGCGAAAGCACGGTTGGCATCTGCCATTTTGTGTGTGTCTTCACGCTTTTTGACGCTGGCACCCGTATTGTTGTGGGCATCCATAATTTCTGCAGACAGTTGGTCGATCATGGATTTACCATTGCGTGCACGTGCGTGCTTGATTAACCAACGCAGGGCCAGGGCGGTACCGCGCTCCAGGGAAACTTCAATCGGCACCTGATAGGTTGCGCCACCCACACGACGGGGTTTGACTTCAATCATGGGACGAATATTGCTCAAAGCCTGCTCAAAAACTTCAATGCCGGGTTTGTTCAGCTTTTCTTCGGCGCGAGACAGGGCTTTGTAAACAATGTTTTCAGCCACGGTCTTTTTACCGCGCATCATCATGCAATTGATGAATTTGGAAAGAACTTCACTGCGGTATACGGCATCAGGTGCAGGAATCCGCTTTTTGATTTTCGCTCTTCTGGGCATAGGATCACCTTTTCACTACTTTTTCGCTGCTGTTTTGGATTTTTTGGGCGGCTTCGCACCATACTTGGAACGGCCTTGGGCACGGTTGGCTGCGCCATTGGTATCCAGGGTTCCACGCACGATGTGATAACGCACACCAGGCAAGTCTTTTACACGGCCACCGCGAATCAAGACCACAGAGTGTTCCTGGAGATTGTGACCAATCCCGGGAATATATGCGGTTACTTCGATTTTGCTGGTCAAGCGGACACGAGCCACTTTGCGCAGGGCGGAGTTCGGTTTCTTCGGTGTCATGGTGAACACACGGGTGCACACCCCTCTACGTTGAGGGCACTGCTTTAAAGCGGGTGACTTGGATTTATAGGTCACCGCTTTTCTGGGTTTCCGGATTAACTGATTGATTGTAGGCAAGAGAGTCCCTCCTCACTGGTTTAGAAAGCTTTAAATTCAGGATAAATCGGAATAATGAAAACAGTATATTCAGGAAACGAAGTATACCAATAGAATTGAGGCGATGTCTACCATATTCAGCGGCTTTGCGGGAAAAAAAGTGATCCTGATCTCTTTCAGCTCTCGAAAGAGATCCTAGTGCCTTAAATTTTTTCAAAAACAAGCCAATAAAAGGCTTTCTGCCAGACTTATGTGCACATGAAGGCCATTTTAACTGCCTATTTTAACTTGTACTTTAAGCCCGTCTCTTCAATTTTTTGACGAAGATCCTGTAAAGATTCTTCAAGTTCAGAAGTGGGAAGTTCTGCTTTGTTCTGAATTTGGCTGACCAGAAAATCCACTTTGGCAAGAATGGCTTCGGTTTTCTGGGTCTCAATCACCAGGCTGTTGCGCAGGTGATCGAGCAGGTGGTTGACTTCTTCGGCCAGCTCCTGCAATTCGTCATCGGTGCGCAGAAAAACGCGCAGACTCAAATCTTTTTCATCGATAATCTGGCGGAAGCTTTTCTCGATCTTGTAGATCGGGCCCGCGATTTTATGGGTAAAGAGAATACTGATACCCGCCACCAGAACGACAAAGCCTATTGCCAGCAGGAGCAGGTATATAAGTGAAAAGCCCGGTGTGCCATTTTTCAACAGGGGGGCAATCAATGAAAGAATAACCCCCAGATTTAGGCCCACGCCAATCGCCAATACAAACATAAACGCGTATTTGGTCTGAAGGTCGGGTTTTACAAAATACTGCGTACGACGGTAGGCGCGCTCAGCCATTCTTTACCTCATCCTATCCATTGCTCATGGTAAAAACTTTACCACTTTTTTTATGCAGATTGCCGGTGCTGTCATAGCCAAAAATATAATATTTATCATTGTTTGAGATCGGTTGGTAGGTCACCATGCCAGCAGGGCCCGTGGTGCCCACATAATCGATCGCCCATTTTCCGCTTTCGACATTGCCACGGGCATTGTTATAGGGGTTTGTCATGATTTTGTTGTAATTTTTGTTTGTGGCTTCATGGCCTAAGGTTAAAAGATTTTCAGGGTAGATCTTGTTGTCAATATGGTAGGTTTCCAACATAATGCGCAAAGCCCGCGCATTGCTTTCCATTGCAGAGTCTTTGGCGCGGTCTTTGTTTGAAATGAAATTGGGCAAAGCAACCAATACCAAAATCGAGATGATCAGCGCGACCGCTAAAATCTCGTAAATGGTCATTCCCTGTTGATTAGGTTTTCTGTGTGGCATGGCTCCAGAGCTCTTCCAGATTATAAAATACGCGTTGGCTTTCCTGCATAACATGCACGACCATGAAACCAAGGTCAATTAAGATCCAAGAGCCTTCGCTTTTGCCTTCATTGCTGTAAACATGTAAATTTTGTTCTTTGGCATATTGATCTACGGTACCAGCCAAAGCCTGGCAATGGGTGCGGGAGTTTGCACCAGCGACCAGAAAATAATCTGCGACTGAGGATTTTTCTCTTAAATCGAGAGTGGCCAAATCCAGGGCCTTTTTTTCTTCGAGTAATTCCTGAATGGCCTTTAAGTGTAGGGCAACATCACTGTCGGTCAGCAGGTTTTGCGGTGCTTGTATTTGGTTTTCAGACATTCTTTTAATTTCACGTTTTTAAATTTGGTTCAAGCCTTTGAGCGGTTTGAACACTGCTTTTTTCGAGGAACCTTGCATGATTTCAGGTTCTTGACAATAGGGCCATTATATCACAGCCATCTGGGGAGTTAAGCCCTCGGCTCTATGCGTTTTTTTTCTGGTAATGCACTTGAAACTGGATTTGGCGTGTTTGAATTTGATAGGACAATCCCTTGAACCAGCTTTTCAGCAGGGGGTGAAGGGGCAGCAGCTGATCGGCATGAAACCAGCGAAAGGGCTGTTTGTTTTCGAGCACCAGATCCTTTTCTAGGGCCCAACTGGCCGCCTGCAATCCCAAGGGGTTGACCAGATCGCGCTGCATGGCGAGCAGGCGGCCTTCATGGGCAGGATCGAGAAAATGAAAGGCCTGTTTGTACATGATCGCGTTGTGTAGCCAAGCAGGCTGAGTTAAAACCCCATCCAAACCGAGTCTTTCTGCGGAGATCTGGATCAGGGCCATGACGAATTTTCCCATGCCGAGACCCGGGTGGGTTTGACCTGGCAGGGGCCGTTTCTGCTGGCTGAAGGAAGCCTGCGGATTCTGTAAGCAGACCCATTCAACCGCGAGAAACTGAAAGGCGTGTCCCGCCAGGCTGGGGCAAAGGCGATCATCAAAATTGAATTTCCGGCGTTTCATGACCACTTCGTGCAAGAGGCGTTCTTCTGAAATTTCTCCGGCGTAAAGGGCCAGACGGTGCTGGTAGGGATCTTCGGTATCCAGTTGCATGCGAATATCGCTGAATCCCCGTTTTTCCAGTTCCCTGTAAATGCCATATTCGTGCAGGGCATAGTCGAGACCTTCGGGGGAATAATAGGCCAAAAAATAGGGCTGACCGCGCTTTTCAGGGGGGATATTCAGACTTTCAAGATCATCCAGGCGCAAGAGACTGTCTTCGGCGTAGTGCAAGCGGTATTCAGATAGGCGTCGGGCAATGGCCCGCTGGCGTTGGATAAAAGACATGTATTAGGAAACCGATTGAATTTTAATCCTCAAGCATGAGGTCTGCTTTTCAGCTTAGCGTATCCCTCTCCCTTTCAACAAATTCAGGGTTTCAGTGAATCTTCTTCACTGAAACCCTGAATGTCTGCTTTTTAACTTAAGAAGCGCTGGTTGCCATTTCTTTGCGCTTGGGCATGTCTTCAAAGGTGCCCAGATCAAAGATTTTGGGTTGGAAACCCCCGTCTTCGTAGAGGGTATCGGCCAGGCGGGTCAGATAGGGATCGTGGTTCAAATCAAACTGATCCATATTGCGTTCAATCCGTTCAAAGGCCATCCGGCAGAAGGAGCGGGTCAGATAGAGTTCGGTTTTGGCTTCTTCTTTGGTCTTGCCCATCTCCAGCAGAGCCGAAGTGCGTGAGAGCATGGCGGCCATGACGTAAAGATCAATCACGCTGTCGGCAATGCGCTTTTGGTGAAGTTGCAGCATGATCACGTCTTTTTTATAGATCCGCAGCAATTGCATGGCGTAGGCACTGAGCTTGTCGACACCTTTGCAGAAGAGTTGGGATTCTTTCTGCAGCAGGCTGTGCGCCTTGGTCATGCGGGCGGGGGTCAAGGTTTTTTGTGCATAGCCTCGCAACCCAGCTTTTTTCAGGAATTTGCCCAGAGATTTCAAGCCTTCAAGTGAAATCATGGCGCGTGAAATTTCACTGGTGCCTTCAATGATCAGGCCCAGACGGGCATCGCGCATAAAGCGCTCAATCGGCAGTTCGCGGATATAGCCCATGCCGCCATGAATCTGCATGGCTTCGTCGCAGATTTTCCAAAGCGATTCGGTGCTGAAGACTTTGGCAACAGCGGCTTCAATCGCGTAATCTTCCATGCCATTGTCGACCAGACCGGCGGTCAGATAGCCGACGCACTGCATGCCATAGGCCAGCATCGACATATTGGCGATTTTTTCTTTGATCAGGTCAAACTGGCCGATATGTTTGCCGAACTGCTTGCGCTCATTGGCGTATTTGACGCTCATATCAATCAAGTGCTTGGCCACGCCAAAAGAGGCTGTAGAGGTGCTTAAACGGCCATTGTTGAGAATTTCCATGGCAACTTTGAAGCCTTTACCCACTTCACCGAGCACGTTTTCCACAGGCACTTTGACATTTTCAAAGAAGACCATGGTGGTGGAAGAACCCTTCCAGCCCATTTTCTGTTCTTCGGGGCCACTGCTGACACCGCCCAGATCACGGGTCACCATAAAGGCTGTGATTTTGTCCTGTTTCAGTCCGCCTTCTTCAACGGAGGTCTGGGCAAAAACCGTATAGAAATCGGCAAAACCACCGTTGGTGATAAATTGCTTTTCACCGTTGAGAATAAAATGACTGCCGTCTTCACTTAAAACGGCACGGGTGCGGATACTGGCGGCATCGGAACCGGAATTGGGTTCGGTCAGACAGAAGGCCGCAATCATTTCTCCGCTGGCCAGTTTGGGCAGATATTTCTTTTTCTGGGTTTCATTTCCAGCCAAGAGCAGGCCCTTCATGCCGATGCTTTGATGCCCCCCCACTGTGGCGGCTACGGCACTGCCTAAAACAGCCAGATCTTCAAGTACACGGGCATAGCCAGAAATACTCAGGCCAATGCCTTCATGCTCTTCTGGAATAATCAGGCCAAAAAGACCCAATTCTTTCATTTCTTCAAGCACTTCAGCTGGCAGTTTTTCGTCTTTGTCGATTTTATCGGGATTGATGCCTTTGCCAAAAGCTTTGATACTGGCGGAAATCATTTCAATGGTTTCCTGTTCTTCGGCCTTCATGCGTGGAAAAGGAAAGATAATTTCATCCAGCACATCGCCCATGAACAAATTACGGAGAAAGCCATTTTTGTCAGACATTGAAAATACCCTTTCAGATTAAGGTTGCGAGCCGGTGCTTAAACTTAAGAAAATAAAGGACAGAAATACATTTGTATGCACCGCGTCAATTATAAGCATAGCCAAGGATCCGCTCCTGCGTCAAGGCAAAATAAAGGATTCTGTTTTGAAGCTTTGACTGGCTGGTTTAGGTTTTGCGACGTATGCTGGAGCATTACCCCCTTTGAGGAAAGAAAATTCATGCAACCCTTATTTGTTCTGTATGTGGCCGATCAAGTGAAAAGCGCTGGTTTTTACCGGGTGGTTCTGGATTTGGAACCGTGTTTGGATGTGCCGGGAATGACCCAATTTGAACTCCATCAGGGCAGTCTTTTGGGACTGATGCCTGAAACTGGAATTCAACGGCTTTTAGGGGATCAAATTCCTGATTTGTCTTTGTTCAGGGGAGTGCCTCGGGCAGAACTGTATCTGAGAGTTGCCGAACCTCAGCGATATCATGCCCGGGTGCTTGCCCAGGGGGGGAAAGAGCTAAGCCCTCTGCAAAAGCGTGGCTGGGGAGACCTGGCTGCCTATAGTCAGGATTTGGATGGACATGTTCTGGCGTTTGCACGGTCTGTTTAAGAGTTGTGATCTCTGTACCCTTTGTGGTTTATTGAGTAGCGATCCCCTTGATTGAAAACCTATACTTTTCAGGACGTTTTAGACATGCAAACACCTCTTTTCCTGAATTCATTCAAACACCGCTTTCAGGTGTTTACCTGCACACTAATTACAGGAGCTCTGACAATGACCTTTTCCCTTCCTTCTGTACAGGCCGCCGCTCCTCCCCAGGCCCCTGTACACCCTCAAAAACTTGAAAAACATGGCGATGTCCGGGTGGATAATTATTATTGGTTACGCAATTATCCCCAAGACCCCGCCGTTTTGAAATACCTTCAGGCTGAAAATGCCTATACCGATGCCATGATGGCGGATACCGAGGCGCTTCAAGATAAGCTTTACTTGGAAATGGTGGGGCATATGGTCGAAAAAGACCGGAGTGTTCCCCACCAAAAGGGCGATTATTTTTACTATTCGCGGATTGACCCCGGTCAGAATTATCAGGTGTATTGCCGCCGCAAGGGCAGCATGCAAGGCCCTGAAGAAGTGCTGCTCGATCTGAATCTCGAAGCTACGGATCAGGACTTTATGGATCTGGGCATTTATGAAGTCAGCCCCGATCAACGCTATTTGGCCTATTCACTGGATACCACCGGTGCTGAATCTTTTACCCTACATATCAAGGATTTGCAGACCGGCCAGGTTTTATCGGAGCAAATCCCCCAGACCTATTACGCCGTTGAATGGGCTGCCGATAGCAAAACCCTGTTTTATAACGTGATTGACTCAGCCAATCGCCCCTACCGTTTGTATCGGCATACGGTTGGCAGTGAGCCGAATAAAGATCTGCTGGTCTTTGAAGAGCCTGATGAACGCTATAACGTAGAAATAAAAAAAACAGCCAGTGGCAAATATCTGATTCTGCAGATTGAAAGCCTGACCACGACTGAGTGTCTCTACCTGCCTGCCGATCAGCCCACGGCTGCCCCCGTGATGATTCAGGCCCGGCGAGAAGGAATCGAATACCATGTTCAGGACAGCGGCTCCCGTTTTTTGATCCATACCAATGATGGGGCTCTGAATTTTACGCTTAAGCAGGCCCCAATTCAAAGCCCCGATGCCAGCCACTGGCAGTCGTTGGTGGTTGAACGGCCCGACGCCAAATTGGAGCACCTCAAGGTTTTTGATCAGTGGCTGGCCATGATTTACCGCACCGATGCCCGCCAGGAAGTGCGCGTTCAGCATTTGATCACGGGCAAAACAGCCACTGTCGATTTTCCTGAACAGAATTTTTCAGTTTGGCCCAGCACCGATCAGGATTTCGCCAAAAATATTCTGCGGGTGAGCTATTCTTCGATGTTGACCCCCAAGTCAGTCTTTGACGTGCATCTTGAGAACCAAAGCCTTGAATTGCGCAAACAGACGTCTGTGCCCGGTTATGAACCCACCCGCTATGTCACTGAACGGATTTATGCCACCGCGCCCGATGGGGTCAAGGTGCCTGTCTCTTTGATCTATAAAAGAGGGCTGAAAAAGCAGGGCAAGAATCCCGCCCTGCTCTATAGCTATGGGGCCTATGGTTCCAGCACGGATACGGATTTTGATTCGGATCGGATTTCACTGCTGGAACGTGGCTTTGTTTTTGCGCTGGCGCATATCCGGGGTGGAGAAGACATGGGCCGCAAATGGTATTTGGAGGGCAAACTGCAAAAGAAACGCAATACCTTTAGCGATTTTGTTGCCAGTGCTGAGGCTTTGATTCAGGGGGGCTTTACCTCTCCCCAGCAGTTGGTGATTGAAGGGGGCAGTGCCGGGGGGCTCTTGATGGGCGCGGTCACCAATCTGCGCCCAGATTTGTTCAAGGGCGTGATTGCCGATGTGCCCTTTGTTGATGCCCTGACCACCATGCTTGATCCCGGCTTGCCCTTGACGGTGATTGAATACGATGAGTGGGGCAACCCCAATAAAAAACCGGATTATGACTATATCAAATCCTATTCCCCCTATGATAATCTGGCCGCCAAAGCCTATCCCAATATGCTGGTGCTGGCGGGTTTAAATGATCCCCGCGTCAAGTATTGGGAGCCCGCCAAATATGTTGCCAAAATGCGGGCCTTGAAAACTGATCAGAATCTTCTGATGCTGCAGACCCATATGAGTGCCGGTCATGGGGGCGCTTCAGGCCGCTATGATTTTCTCAAGGAAGTGGCTTTTAAATACGCCTTCTTCTGCAAAGTTTTGGGCATTCAGCATTAAGCCATGAGCGCCCCGATCCGCTTCAGTGATTCTGAGCAGCAGGCCGGGGCGCCTTTTCGTGCCCATACTGAACAGATGGTCAATGCCATGAACACTTGTGGCTGCGTGGTTTTAGAGAATTTTCTCCCCCGTGGTTTCGTGGATAAGCTGGCGAATGCTTTTTTTGAGCGGATCGCGGGTTGGGATGAAACCACCCTGATTCAAAAGGGCAAACCGGTCGGCGAGCGCCGTTTCATGTACCTTCAACCCTTGGCAGGGCCGTTTGCCGAACCCCGGCTGTATGCCAATGCTCTGGTTCTGCCGGCACTTCAAGCCCTTTTGGGGGAGCACTGTGTGATCAGCACGCTCAGTATTGTCATGGCCCTGCCTGGAGCGGGAGCCCAGCGCATGCACCGCGACAATGCCCTGCCCTTTGGCGAAGATCCGCTTTCAGGACAAGTGCCTCCTCTGGCGATCAATCTTGCGATTCCCCTGGTGGATTTGAATGAAACCACGGGAGCGACTGCGCAGCATTTGGGGTCTCACCGTAAAATCCGTCCCTCTTCAACCTTTGGCTTTGAAGATGCGCCCGTGGCGTATCTGCGCAAAGGTGATGCCTATTTAATGGATTACCGTCTGGTGCATGCGGGAACTCCCAATCGGGGAACCCTGCCCCGCCCGATCATTTATTTGATCTATGCCCGCCATTGGTATCTCGATGCCGAAAACCACCTCGATCAAAAGCAAAACTATCTGCTGGTTCCCGACAGCACCCTTCAGAAAGCCACCCCTGAACAGGCCCATCTGCTCAGCCGGGCCAGGCTACGCCAGCCTTAATTTCGCCCAGAAAGAAGTTCTTATGCCTTTGCCTGTGCTCTCTGTGATTATCTCGACCTCTGCCGGGCGACAGGACCATCTTGACCATTGTCTTCAAGCTTTGGCGCGGCAAACCCTTCAGAATTTTGAAGTTCTGGTGATGGACGATGGTTCTGAAGGCATGGCGACAAGGCTGAAAGCCTTTGAAGGGCTTTGGCCCCGCCTGGAATACCATCGCCGTGCTGTGGACTATAATCTTTCCCGTTCCCGCAATCGGGGAGCCGCTCTGGCCCAAGCCGATACCCTGGTCTTTGTGAATGGCGATGTGCTTTTAAACCCCCATGCGCTTGAAAACTATGCCCTCACACTTGAGCGTTTGCCCGAGGCGCTTTGCTGGGGATACGTGGGTTGCCGCAAAAGCGTGAGCGCAGCTTCACTTTGGTTTGAAGGGGTGGAGGTCAATTGGCTCGATTTTCGCTTTTTTCCGCTTTCTGAGAGCGAACTCTATCTGAACCCCGGTTTGAAATATGCGCCCCATACCTTGGCCAGTGGCCATCATTTTGCACTCCGACGTTCGAGTTGGCAGACTTTGGGCCCTTTAGACGAAAGTTTTCAGTTTTGGGGCGAAGAAGATGTCGAATACGCCCTGCGCGGATTGTTGGCCCAGAGGCCGATGGTATTTTTGGGCGATGCCTGGGCTGAGCATCAGGTACACGCCTATGGCGAAGTTTTTCATGTGCAGGCTCCCCAGGCGCTTGAGCAAAAAATCAATAAAATTATTGCCATGGAAAATCGCTTAAATCAAGCTCAAAAATCAATGAATGACCTGATTTATATCATTTTTGAACGTGAGCAGGCTGGCTTTTACAAGAGCCTGCAAAGCCATTATCTGTGGCAGAATCCCGATGCGATCATCCGTGAGATGGGGAAAATGCCTTAATATTACTTAATGAACGCCTGGATCTAAAAACTTGTCGCTATCCTCCGACGTATGGTCAACTGATATACACATTCTGCCCCTTTTTCGGAGTTTTTTAATGAATCCACAAATCAACGATGTCAATATTCAGATTGCCACCGTCAACGGAACAGGCAGTCAATCCGCCAATTTGATCCTGATGCGCTCGATTTTCAATATGGGAATTCCCGTCGCAGCCAAGAATCTTTTCCCTTCCAATATCGCTGGTTTGCCCACCTGGTACACGATCCGTGCCCACCACAAGGGCTATCAGGCCAGCAAACAAGACATTGACTTCATGGTGATCATGAATCCCGATACGGTTTACAGCGATATCCGTGGCCTGCGCCCCGGTGCTGTACTGATTCACGATGTCGGCATGAAACTTGACCATGCCCTGCGTGAAGACCATATCAACTACGGTATTCCCTTCAATACCCTGGTGAACCAGGCCACTGACAATGTCAAGCTCAAGAAAAAAGTGATCAATATGATCTATGTGGGGGTTCTGGCCCATCTGCTCGACCTGGATCCTGCCGCCGTTGACAAAGCGGTGCGTAAACAGTTTGGCAAGAAAGAAAAAGTAGTTGAACTCAATGCCCGCGCAATTGAAGTCGGCCGTGCCTGGGCCGCTGAAAATCTTGAGAAAAAAGATCCCTTCAAGCTTGAGGCCATGGACGCCACTTCTGATAAGATTCTGATTGAAGGCAATACCGCTTCTGCCCTGGGTGCGCTGATGGGTGGCTGTACTTTTCTTTCTTGGTACCCGATTACTCCTTCCAGCAGTGTTTGCGAAACCCTGATCAGCTATTTTGAAAAATACCGCAAAGACCCCGCCACAGGCGCCAACCTCTTTGCCTCTGTGCAGGCAGAAGATGAAATTGCCGCGATTGGCATGATTCTCGGCGCTGGTTGGGCCGGTGCCCGTTCCATGACCGCCACATCAGGCCCTGGCATTTCGCTGATGTCTGAACTGGCGGGCTATGGCTACTATACTGAAATTCCCGCCGTGATCGTTGATGTTCAGCGCATGGGCCCCAGCACAGGCTTGCCCACCCGCACCTCTCAAGGCGATTTGCTCTCGACCTATTATCTCTCCCATGGCGATACCCAGCACCCGCTGCTTTTCCCCAGCTCGATGGAAGAGTGCTATGAAATGGGACAGCAGTCCTTTGACCTGGCTGAGCAACTGCAAACTCCGGTTTTTGTGATGAGTGAGCTGGATTTGGGCATGAATACCTGGATGAGCAAACCCTTCAACTATCCCACCCAACCCTATGCCCGTGGCAAGGTCTTGGATGCCGAAGCCCTGAGCAAGGTTGCAGATTTTGGCCGTTATGCCGATGTGGATGGCGATGGGGTTCCCTATCGTACTCTGCCCGGCACGCGCCATGAAAAAGCCCCTTATTTTACCCGCGGATCGGGCCATGATGCCCAGGCCAGATACAGTGAAAAACCTGAAGACTGGCAAGCCGGTATGGAGCGCCTGCTGCGCAAGCTGGATACGGCACGTCAGTTGGTGCCTGCTCCCGTACTGAAATTGGCAGAGCAGCCTTCTGAAATGGGTTTGATCTACTACGGTTCTACCCGTTGGCCGCTGGAAGAAGCTCTGGATTTGCTCGCGGAACAAGGCATCAAGCCTGATTGTCTGCGAATTCGCGCTTTGCCCGCCCAGGCTGAAGTGGAAGAGTTTATCGCCAAACACCCCCATACCTATGTGGTGGAACAGAACCGCGATGGCCAGATGGCCCGGATTCTGGGCGCGACTTTCCCGGCCTTGGCCGCCCGCCTGCGTTCGATTTTACACTTCGACGGCTCTTTCCTGGATGCCCGTACGATTGTGTCTCAATTGCTGAAACTTGAAAAAGGAAGTGAACTGGCTCATGTCTGAAACAGTAACCCCCTCTAAACCCGCTCCCAAAACCAATCGCATCGGCTTGACCCGCGATGATTATAAGGGCGGCCCCACGACTCTTTGTCCGGGTTGTGGTCACAATGCCATTTCCAACCATATTATCCAGGCCGCTTATGAGGCCGGCGTAGATCCCTTTACCCTGGGTAAATTCAGTGGGATTGGCTGCTCCAGCAAAACCCCCGCTTATTTTATTTCCAAGGCCCATGCCTTTAACTCAGCCCATGGCCGCATGCCGTCAATTGCCACCGGCGCGCTCTTGGCCAATCACAAGCTGGTCGGCCTGGCTGTCAGCGGAGATGGCGATACTGCGAGTATCGGCATGGGGCAGTTTGCCCACTTGATCCGCCGCAACCTGGACATGGTGTATATCATTGAAAACAACGGCGTTTATGGTCTGACCAAAGGTCAGTTCTCTGCCACCGCTGATGAAGGCTCTGTGCTCAAAAAAGGCAGCGAAAATCCCTTTGAAGCGATTGACCTCTGTGGTCTGGCCGTGGAATTGGGCTGCGGCTTTGTTGCGCGTTCTTTCTCCGGCGATAAAAAGCAATTGGTGCCTTTGATTCAGGCCGCTTTCTCACACAAGGGAACCGCTGTGATTGACGTGATCAGCCCCTGTGTGACCTTCAATGACCATGAAGGTTCTACCCGCAGCTATGACTACGTCAAAGACCACGACAAACCTTTGCAGGAAATCGACTTTATTCCCTATTATGAAGAGATTCAGGTCGATTATGAAGCGGGCAATGTGATTGATGTCAAACTGCACGATGGTTCACATCTGGCCCTGAAAAAGCTCGATCGCGATTATGATCCCACCAGCAAGCTGGAAGCCCTGCGTCTGGTGCATGAATCCCGCGAAGACAAGCATCTGCTGACAGGCTTGATTTATCACAATCCGAACAAGCCCTCCTTTGAGCAGTTACTGAATCTGCCCGAAACCCCAATCTGGAGTTTGGGCGAAAGCGAACTGCGTCTGAGCGAAGAGCAGTTCAATGGCATTATGCAGAGCATGATGGGCTAAGTTTCAGCCTTTGCTGATAGCCCCAAGCCTTGGAAATTCTTCTCAGTGGAAGTTTTTTCAGGGCTTTGTTTTTTGAATTGACTTATTTTTTTTGACTGGCGTAGATAGCGATCCCTGCACCAATAGCAGCCCCAACACCGATGGCTGTAGCTGAAACGGCTGGGTATCCGAAAAATAGGGTAGAAGGCAATCCTGCCCAGGTGCTTTTGGCCGCAATCAGGGTACTGGCTGCAGAGGTCAGAATGCCAGCGGTTCCTCCACCAATCAAAGCCCCTCCCACTGTGTTTTTGATGGGTTTCAGATCTTCATGTTTTGTTTCTGCTTTAATCAGTCCGACACCAGCGCCAATGGCTGCCCCCAGTGCAAAACCTGCAGGGCTGGCTTCGATGGCTGGTCGCAGTTCTGCAGATGCTACAGCCTGCGCAAAGGTAGAGGCCATGCCACCGATCAACAGGCCATTGCCTGTTTTTGAAGTAAGATCTAGAATTTCAAGCTTATCTTCACGCGTTAAGCCTGTTTGGGGTGAGTCAGGATTTTTTTCTGTGGTTTTGGCGGGTGGTGTTTGTATGAGAGTGGCTTGTCTGTTTGTAAACACTTGAGGTTGAGTGGCTTGGATGCTGCTCATAAAAAAGTTCTCTCTTTATCTCGCTTTTGATACTGTTATTATGCGTGATTTGCTTCTGTTTTTGAATTAAGACTAGATAAGAATGAATTAATCATGAGTTAATTTTTGGTAATTTCAATGTTTTTGTAAAAACTATGGTCAATGTTTTCTGTTCAGGTTCAGTTCAGCTTGGTTCGCTAAGCTGAAAATACACAATCTGAAAGGAAGATTATTTTATGAGTGAAGCACAAATTCATCTGCTTTTGAACCACGTCCCGATTATGGGCAGCCTGATTGCCACGGCCATTCTGGCCTGGGGCATGATCCGCAAAAATGAAGAAATTATCCGTGTCAGTCTTTATCTTTTGATCGGCAGCGCCCTGGCGGCTTTGCCCGTTTATTTTTCTGGCGAAGGCGCAGAAGAAGCGGTTGAGCATTTGCCGGGTGTGGTAGAAAGCCTGATCGAAGATCACGAACACCTTGCCAAGGTTGCCATTTTTCTGATGGAAGGCTTGGGGTTGGGCGCAGCCGTTGCCCTGTATTTCTCGTTTCGCAAACAGGTTTTGCCCCTTGCAATTGCGGCCGGACTCCTGGTTGTGGGGCTGGTCAATGCCGGTGTTTTGGCCCAAACTGCCCATTTGGGGGGTATGATCCGTCACACTGAAATTCGTCAGGCAACCGGGCATAATACAGGTACTGTACAAACGGGCGGTGCTGAAACCCAAAAAGGAAACAAAGACAATGGCAGCGATGATTAATTCTTCCCCCATCAAGCGACTGGCCTTAAGCCTTGTGATCACCTTGCCGTTGCTACTGTTCGCTGGCGTCAGTGAAGCCAAAAAATCGCACAGTCCACCTTCTGTGAGCCTGCAAACCGCGCTTCAGAAATTTTTACAGGCGCACAAGGGCCGTTTGCTCAAGCTGGAGTATGAATCTGAAAACCAGGTGCCCTATTACCGGATTGAATTTCTCGATGGGCAGGGAGTGGTTCAACATGTTCGGGTTTGGGAAAAAGGCCAGCAGAATTTGACCCAGCCTGTCAAAGGGTTGCCCTCCCCTCCCGCCAATCTGCTCAGTTTGCCTCAGCTTTTGAACCGCACCTTTGGCAAGCAACCGGTTCGCCTGCTTGAAGCCAGCCTCAAGCCCCACAAAGCGGGTTTTCAATACAAGCTGGAATGGATCGACGCCCGTGGGATAGTCTGGGAAGGGCGTTTCGATGCCCGTACAGGCCGCCAGATTTCACGTAAACGGGATTGAGATGCGCCTGCTTTTGGTAGAGGACGACGCAGCGCTGGCCGAGGCGCTGCGTTCGGGCCTGGAACAGGCAGGCTATGCAGTGGATTGGTCAGAGCAAGCCCAGGATGCCGATTGGCTGGTGCGCCAGAATCTTTACGAGGCCGTGATTCTCGATTTGGGCTTGCCCGATCGCCCAGGCTTGGAGCTGCTCAAAGACTGGCGTCAGCGCAAACTGGATCTGCCTGTTTTGATCCTGACTGCGCGGGGGGCTTGGTTTGAAAAGGTTGAAGGCTTCAAAGCCGGGGCCGATGATTATCTTGCCAAACCCTTTCACAGTGAAGAACTTCTGGTCAGGCTTCAGGCTTTGATCCGGCGACATCACCGCCTGCCGCAGGGGCAGTTGCAGGTGGGCGATCTGGTTTTGGATGAGAACCGCCAGGAGGTCTGGCAGGCGGGTTCCCCGGTGGTTCTGACAGGACAGGAGTTTCGCCTGTTGCGGGTCTTGATGCTGCATCCGGGGCAAGTTCTCTCCAAACAGCAATTGGGAGAGCAGCTCTACGACTTTGATCAGGAAGTCGACAGCAATACCCTTGAGGTTTTTATTGCCCGTCTGCGTCAGAAAATTGGCCGTGAGCGGATTCAAACCCGTCGCGGACAGGGCTATCGCTTTGACTGAAACACGCGCTCCTCTCTCTCTGCACCAGCGTTTGGGACGGGGCTTTGCCCTGGCCTTGCTTTTGCTTTTGGGCTTGCAGTATTTGAGCGTGGAATGGGCCATGCGGCATTTAACCCAAAACTATTTGGTTTCGCGTTTGGAACACGATCAGGAAACGCTGCTGCTGGCCCTCGATTTTCAAGTGGGGGGTATTCTCCTATTGGATTCCAGTCGCGTCAGCCCGACCTTTCAACGCCCCTATTCGGGCCATTATTATCTGATTCAGTCACTCAGCTTGAGCCTGGCCTCACGTTCGTTTTGGAACCATCCGATCGAGCCGACCTGGCTGGAGGCCGGTGAAAGCCGCGTTTCCCGTTGGGCCGATGGGCCAGCGGGTCAACCGCTGTTGCTCTTGAGCCGGGGCTTTGAAAAACAGGGGCAACCTTTTACCCTGACGGTGGCTGAAGATCTCAGTCCCCTGGAGCGTCAACTTGCCCGTTTTCGTTGGCTCTACGCCAGTGTCTCTTTGGGCATGCTCTTGCTTTTATTGGCCCTGCAGCGCCTGCTGCTGCGCTTGGGTCTGCGCCCTTTGTCCCAATTGGAGCATGAAATTCAGGCGCTTGAAAAAGGCCAGGTTCAGCACCTGAGCGTGGGGGTGCCACGCGAACTCAGTTCCCTGGTGCTGGCTTTCAATCGCCTTTTGAAACAGATGCAGGCCCGTTTACAGCGTTCGCGTGAATCGCTGGGGGATCTTTCCCACGCCCTGAAACGCCCCCTGACTCGGATTTACCAATTGCTTGAAACCCGCCCCTGGCCTGAACTCGAACATGAAGCCCAGACGCTCCATCACCTGATTGAGCAGGAACTGCAACGGGCCCGTATGGCGGGGGCCAGTCCACCCGGACAGTCCCAGTCTCTGGCCGAGATCTTGGACGAGCTTCTGCCGGTTTTGAAAGCTCTCTATGCCGAACGAGAGCTGAGTTTTGTTGTCGATGTTCCAAGGGAGCTGCGGATAGGCATGGATCGCGAAGACCTGCTCGAATGTCTCGGAAACTTACTCGACAATGCCTGCAAATGGGCCCGCTCCCAGATCCAGGTGCTGGGGCAGATCCAGGCTGAAGGCTGGGTTTTGGAAATTTGCGATGATGGGCCCGGTTGCCCTTCCGAACAGTTGATGCAACTGACCCAGCGGGGGGTGCGGGCTGATGAGCAGACCCCTGGACATGGCCTGGGGCTGGCGATTGCACGTCGGATTGTCGAAAGTTACGGCGGGAAGCTGATGCTTGAAAATACGGCTCCCGGTTTTTGTGTGCGGATTGCCTGGGTTTAACTGCCCAGATGTGCCCTGCTCACCTCCAGGTCTGAAGCTCTGGGAGTACAATGATACAGACCTCAGCACCCAGAAAAGGATTCGTTTCATGACCCGCAAGATTCAGCTTGGTATTCTCTTTGGTGGCCGTTCGGCCGAACATGAAGTTTCACTTCAATCTGCCCGCAATATTATTGAGGCCCTCGACAAGGACAAATACGATCTCACTTTGATCGGCATTGACAAGCAGGGGGGCTGGTATCTGAATGAAACCTCCCGTTTCCTGCTTGAAGCCCAGCAGCCCGCGCTTTTGAAATTGAATGAAGCGGGGCCTGCCCTGGCGTTGGTTCCGGGGGCTGAAGGCCATCAATTGGTGCGCACGGGGGATATGAGCAGTTTACCCGCCCTGGATGTGGCTTTTCCTGTGCTGCATGGCACCTACGGTGAAGATGGTGCCGTTCAGGGTTTGCTGAAAATGGCAGGCATTCCCTGTGTGGGCAGCGGCATTCTGGGCTCTGCTGTGGGCATGGACAAAGATGTCATGAAACGCTTGCTGCGCGAAGCCGGTATTCCCACACCGCGTTTTTGTGTTTTACATGCTGCGCAGCGTGAACAGATTCAGCTGGAAGCCGTGCTGGAGGCTTTGGGTGGGTTCCCGCTCTTTGTCAAACCTGCCAATCTGGGCTCGTCGGTGGGCATTCACAAGGTGAAGTCAGCCGCTGACTGGGAGCCTGCCTTGGCAGATGCCTTCAGTTTCGATACCAAATTGGTGATTGAAGAGGGCTTAATCTGCCGTGAAATCGAATGCTCTGTTTTGGGCAATCAGCAGCCACGGGCTTCCTTGCCCGGAGAAGTGATTGTGCAAGCTGAATTTTACAGCTATGAAGCCAAATATATTTCTGAAGACGCCGCCCGGCTTGAAATTCCAGCCCGTTTGCCTGAAGCGCAGATTGCCGAAATTCAGGCCCTGGCGGTGCAAACTTTTCGGGTTCTGAACTGCGAAGGCCTGGCCCGTGTGGATTTTTTCCTGACCCCTGAAGGACAGGTCTATGTCAATGAAGTCAATACCCTGCCTGGTTTTACGCGAATCAGCATGTATCCCAAGCTTTGGGAAGCCAGTGGTCTCTCCTACCGCGAACTGCTGGATCAGCTGATTGCCCTGGCGCTGGAACGTGCGGCCCAGGAACGCAAACTGCGCACCAGCTATCTGGATTCATGAGGTTTTCGGTTGATGGGTGATTTTTACGCGCATTTATCGCAGGCTTTTGCCCTGCGGGGTGGGGAATTGCCCCCTCCCCCCCCGCCCGAGGAAACCGAAGCACCAGCGCAGAAATCCTCGCTGGAAAAAGAAGCCTTGGCCCGAGCTTTGTTTACAGGCTTTGAACTGCCGGCTTTTGCGCAGCAGTTAAGCCGCCTGCACGATGGCCTGCCCCTGCCCTCGATTTTTGCCTGGGATTTGCTTGCCGATGAAGAGATTCATCTTCAGGAACTAAACGCTCAGGAATTGCGCACCTACCGTGCCTTTCGACAGATCCTGGACAAAGGGCGGAAATCGGGGAAGTATTTGCAGGCCATGCGTGAGCTTTTGGTGACTTACCCCGATAAGCAGGAATTGGGCCTGCTGATTTCGCAATATCTGCGGGTTTGGCACCCTGACGAGCACAGTGCCTTTGTCGAAAGCCAATTGCAGCAAAACCCGCATTGGCGGATTTTAAAATACCTTTACGCGGGTTACCTCTTGTTGGAAATTTCGCAACCCGAAATCGACCCCGCAGCGCTCAAACAGCAATTTCTGAGCTTGATGGAAAATAAACTGGAATTGCATCAGCACCTGCCCTCGGATACCCTGCCCCTGGCCTGGGAAGTACTCGCTTTTTACCAGACCCAAGCGGCCTGGTATCTCTTGGGTGATTTTCAGTTGGAACGTGCGCTTTACGCCGTCAATGTCTGTTTTCAGGTCTCTCAGGAACTCTATCCAGAGGATCAGGAACAGGCCAATGAGGCCGAGGGGCTTTTACAGGCCTGGTTCACCCGCATGAATGAAACCCCCGATGCCACGGCGCGGGTGCGTGTTTTCTTGCGTCCCTTGATTCAGGCCCGCCTTGAACAGATTCGGGCCCGGCAGACTTCAGAAACTTCAGATTAAAACAGTCCCTTGGCAGCGTGGGCTTGCATCAAGCGCTTCAGCTGGCTGCGGTCTGTTTTGCTCAGGCGCTGAATCAGGTCAAAGCTGAGTTCCGTTTGCGGAAACTCATTTTCTAAACTGCGCATCATTTTGAGCCAAAGATGCGCGGTCATTTCGGCATCGGCCAGGGCCCGGTGAAAGGTACCCTCATGGGGCAATTGCAGAAAATCCACCAAACTTCCCAATTTGTGATTGGGGGCCTCAGGAAAAACGCGTCGGGCCAGGAGCATGCTGCAGGCAAAGGCATTGGGCAAAGGGCGTTTCAGGCGGGCCAGTTCTGCTTCCAGAAAACGCTGATCAAAAGACGCATTGTGGGCAATCAGCCCATCTGAACCTAAAAATTTGACAAAATCCAGCATGACCTGCTCTGGGGCCGGGGCTTCTTTGAGCATGGCATTGCTGATGCCGGTATAGTCTTCAATAAAACGTGAAATGCGAAAGCCTGGGTTGATCAAGCTTTGAAAGCGCTCCGCTATTTTGCCCTGGCGCAGGCGCACAGCCCCGATTTCAATTGCACGATCGCCTTGGGTGGGGGAAACGCCCGTGGTCTCAAAATCGAGAATCACGACCTGGTGGGTGGGGTGAAAATCGAGGTTCATATTTTTTCTGCTCTTGTTTTGAGGAGTTTGGCAATATTGCCCAAACAACAGGAGCCCTGCGGATTCTTGCGTTCGCAGTCACACCCGCCGGCTTGGGTCAAACTCAGAATTTGCTGCTGGAGTTCGGGGCCTTGCTGCTGAAAGTTGGCACGGCTCAATTCCAGACAATAGCAGGCCAGGGTCTGGGGGCTGGGATCTTTTTGAAAGACACGCTGGTGCAGATCAGCGCTTTGAAAAGTTTGCCGGGCATTGAAATAGACGCAGGGGCAGGTGGGCGTGCTGCAAAAATAAGCGGCTGCTTCCTGGGCAAGCCGGCCCAGGGCCTGGGGCAGTAACTGAGCATTCAGGGTTAGCAGAGAGACCCCTTTTCCCTTTTGCCCACAGCTTGGGCAGAGACGCTGGCTCTGCTGAACAGGGGCGCAGCAATTTTCAGACATGGTCTGAGACTCTTTGAAAACGGACATAGGTAAAGAGACGGGTATCCCCTGAGGGCATGGTATAGACCTCTTCACGCTGATCCAGGCCTTTAAATTCAGGGCCCAGCCATTGGGCCAGATCCGCTGCGCTGTACTGGCGAACGGGCAATCCACTGCATTTTTCAGCTGTACCGGGGGCAAAGCAGGCGAGTATCACAAATCCACCCGGTTTCAGCAGTTCTTTCAAGAGCTTGAGATAGGCGGCCCGCTCGGCTTCTTCGATCAGAAAATGCAAAACGGCCCGATCCTGCCAGAGATCGATTTGGTGCTGGTAAGGCGCCAGGGCCTGGCCTGAACGCAGATCTTCAACCACCCAGGTGACCTTTTGTGCGGTTGGCCCCAGACGTGCCTGCAATTGGCTCAGGGCCACAGGGCTCAAATCTGTGGCGATCAGCCCCTGATAACCTTGCGCCAAGAGGGCGTCGAGCAGGGTGCTGGTTCCCGCTCCAGCAATTAAGATACGGGCTTCGGCAGGCAATTGGCACTGGGCAATCAACTTCAGGCTGGTATCCGGGTGGGATTCATACCAGCCCAATTTTTCGCTGGCTTTGTTGGCATAGGTTTGATCCCAGTGGTCAACGCTGTTCTGGGGCATTGTATTTTTCTCCCAATCTCGTTTCAAGGGGCCACCCACCCTGAACAGGGGGGCGCTGCTCTGAGCCCGTTTCAACAATACACCCAAAATACGTTAAACTGAAGGCGATAGGGCCATGCTTTGGCAAAAAATAGAAAGAATCACGCTTGAAACAACAGGTAAACGGCGCGACAGTTTCAGAAATACAGGCGCACTATGATCTCAGCAATGCGTTCTACGCGCTTTGGCTGGATCAGCACTTGATTTATTCCGCTGCGCTTTGGGATGCCTCGCAAGCAGAGCAAACCCTGGAGCAGGCCCAGATGGCGAAATTGGACTACCATCTGCGGCAGCTTCGGTGTGAACAGGCTGAGCATGTTCTGGAGATTGGCTGTGGCTGGGGAGCGGGTTTGCAGGCCTTTCTTCGTTTTTCACAGATTCAGTCGGTGGTGGGCCTGACCCTGAGTCAGGCGCAGCAAACATATATTGAGCAATGGGCTTTGCCCCGTGCCTCGGTAGCGCTGATCTCTTGGGCAGATTATCTGCCGGCCCAACCCCTGGATGCCATTCTTTCGATCGGTGCGTTTGAGCATTTTGCCCGCCCTGGCCTGTCTTCGGCTGAAAAACAGGCGATTTATACCCGATTTTTTCAGACCTGTTCGGACTGGCTTAAACCAGGGGGCCGTCTGGCCCTGCAGACCATTGCCTATGGGGCGGTGGAGCCTGCTCTGCAGGCCAAGATTTCTGAGCTGAATCAGGGGGTTTTTCCGGGCTCTGAACTGCCGGTTTTGCGCGAGGTTTTGGCGGCGGCCGAACCCTCTCTTGAGCTGATTCAGCTTCGCAATGACCGTTTGGATTATGCAAAAACCTGTCAGCACTGGCGTTCCCGTCTCAGAGCTGCCAAAACCCGGATTGAGACTGAATACTGCCCCGAATGGTATAAAGCCTACCAGCACTATTTGATCGGTGCCGAAACCGGCTTTCGTTTGGGGCATCTGCACCTCTACCGGATCAGCTTTGAAAAGCCCAAACAGAAGTTTTAGAAGCAGGCGTTGGCAAGCTTTGGGTTTTCAATGGGATAATCAAGAATAATCAGATCTGAAAGAAAGCAGCTTTCTATGTACAAACCCTTTTTACTGGCTTCTTTGGCCTTATTTTTTTCACTTCCCGCCCTGGCCCAAGAACAGGTGGCGGTTTTGGATTTGCGTTCCAAGGGGAATATCAGCGGCGCGGATGCCAGTATTCTGACCGATCGGATTCGCAGTTTAATCGTGCAAAGCGGCCAGTATCAGGTCTTGGAACGTGAAAACATGGATCGAATTTTGCGTGAGCAGGGCTTTCAGAGTACCCAAAACTGTGAGAGCACCGATTGCTCACTTGAAATCGGCAAAATGCTGGCGGTTCGCCATTTGATTACCGGCAGCGCCAGCCGCTTGGGCAATTTATACAGCCTCAGTCTGCGCATTATCGATGTTCAAAAAGGCGCCATTCTGCGCGAAGAATACATGGATTGTCTCTGTCCGCTCGAAGACCTGATGACCCGTACGGCTCCTGCTTTGGTGGCGCAAACCCTGGGGCAGCAAACCCTTGCCAAACAACCTGAAAAGCAGCCCTCTTCGCTTTTGGCAGATCAGGCTGTGCCTGTGCGCCAGCGCTATCCCTGGCTGGTTTCGCTGGAGGGGGGCTGGCCCCGATATGCAGGACTCAATCTGCAGTATAATCTCAATCCTTCGTTTGCCTTGGGGGCGGTTGGGGGCGTTTTAACCGGGAATTATACGATCAATGGCTATTTCGGGGGAATGGCTCGTTATTATTTTAATCCCCAGGACTTTGCGGGTTTTGTCGATCTGATTGCTTTGGGAAATTTTCCCTCCCGGTTTGATTTTGCGGTGATTCCCCGTATTGGATTTGAATACCGCCAGACTGGCTCGGGTCTGAGTTTTGGCATGGCTTTGGGAATGCCGATCATGTTTCCCTATTTTGATATTGGCGGGATTACGAAGGTAGATGCCTCTGCGAATTTGGGTCTGGCCTTTTAGATTAAATCATGCCCTATTTACTTAAACTCTTGCTTTCAGCGGGGATGATTCTGCTGATTGCTGAAATATCGAAAAAATACCCCGGCCTGGGGGGCTTGATAGCCTCTCTGCCTTTGCTCTCGGTTTTGGGCATGACCTGGCTTTGGTTGGATACCCGAGATGCCGAGCTTTTGGCTTCGCATTCACTGGCGACCTTTTGGTTTGTGCTGCCCAGCCTGCCCATGTTTGTGGTCTTGCCCCTGCTTTTGCGTCGGGGGCTGCCTTTCTTTTTGTGCTTGTTCTTGAGCTGCCTGTTGACCATTGGCCTGTACCTGCTGATGATGCTGGCGTTGAAACGCTTCGGCGTTGCGCTTTAGGTCGAAATCTTTGCCATGAAGCAGCTTTGGGTCAGCCTGTGTTTTGCCTTCTTGCTCAGTCTGAGTCAGAGCGCATGGGCGCAGGTTTCAGAAGATGCTCTAACTGAGGTGGCTTTGGGGCGCTGCTTCAGCCGTTTGGAAGAAACTATTCCCATCCAGATTGAATTCCGCCATCCTGAGCGGGTGATTTATCCCGATTGGTTTAAAGCACCTTTCTTTGCCAAGTTTGAAACCCTGGACAGGGCCTCGGCTCTGCCTGTTTGTGAAGCCCTGCTGATATCTTTGGAAGCCTATCCTCCCAAGCTTTTGCGCCAAAATCTGAGAACCGTCGCGCTGTTTAAAAAACTGGTGTTTTACGAGCAAATTTACCGGGCCAGCTATCTCTATGATCCTGAACAAAAACGCGGAGATCTCATGATTGCGACCCTCTCCTTTCGCGAGGACCTGGATATTCCCCTTTGGGTGGTGGATTCTTTTCACCACGAATTCAGTTCGGTGCTGATCCAAAAGTATCCTTTTCCTGAAAAGGCCTGGAGAAAGGCCAACCCCTCTGATTTTCAATACACGCTTGAAGCTGAAGATTCGCCGGGGGTCGAGGCACTTAAAAAAGGGTTTGGCACAGCTGAAGAAGAAGCCCTTTTGGAAATGGGTTTTTTAAGCCAATACGCCACAGCTTCGTTTGAAGAAGATCTCAATTTTTACGCGGGCCAGCTGTTTTCTGTGCCCGCGCATTTGCTCGAACTGGCCCAGACCTATCCGGTGATTGGAAAAAAAGTGAAAATCCTGCTTCAGTTTTATCTTTCATTGGATGCAGAGTTTATCAAAACCGCTGTTTTTCAAAAATTTGCACAGGCGGGAATGCTTGAACAAGGGCTTTGAAGCTTAAATTACAAAGGATCCTGAGCTGGGTTGCGAATGGCCGCCATCAGCAAAATCAGGCCGGTGTCTTTGTCGGTCACAATAAAGGTGAAGGGAAAATAGGCATAATTTTCATTCATAATATATTCAGAAGCTGATTCCAAAGGTTCACTGGAAGGAAGAGGTTCCTGGCTGAGATCTAAATATGTTTTTGCCAACAATTGAACCCCTTTTTCATTTTTAATTTGAGGGTTGAGTTTTTCTAATAATGCCAGGGGAGAAAATTCAAACTCTGTCTTGAAGCGAGGATAGGTATGAATAAGCTCCCTCCGTTCAAAGGATTGACGAATTTTTTGCCAGTATTCATAATTCAGGGTTTGTTCTAAACTATAGACATTCTTTTTCCACTCGGTTGAAGAAGCCTCTAAAAAAATATTCTGATACATGCGATTTTCAGAGGGTATTGACACTCCTCTGATAAGACGATCAGAAGAGACCAGCCACTCATAGGTGCCGACAATGCCAACTTTAGGATGTGAAATCAACTCTCCACTGTTTAGTAAAAATGAATGCCTTCTCGGATCTTTGTCTTGACCTAAATAACCTGCATCCCATTGCACTTTAAACCCCAAGGCCTGAGCAAAGACCTCCTCCTGCTGAAAAGGAATCTGAGTAGGATTAAACGGCCCAGCATCCTGGGCAATCTTATTGAAGGAATTCTGGCATTGACTAGGGGTTCCACCCAAGGGAAAGAAACTGAAACCCATGCCCAACTCATATAAATAGGGAGGCTGAGGGAGGGGCTTTGGCTCTTGTTTGCAGAAAAGATGTAAATTAATCAATTTAAATTTTACAAGGTCCTGTAATTTCACTTTTTCTAGAACTGCTTGGAAATATTCTCCAATTTGCGCATCAGAAAAGTTTTGCCAGCCCATCAGTTTTGCCAGTTCACCCTTTTGCTCTGGTGAGGATTGCCCATAGAGATAGGCCACCAAAGCACTCACCCCCAAGGGGCTGAAAACCATATTTTGGGATTTATTTTCCTGAGCCAGTACCTGATAGGCCTTGAATCCAAATTGATTGATGGCATCCACCAGCGCCAAAGCGGGTGAAGGTACTGGCCGGGGCTGAAGCAGATAGGGGGTAGGAACTGGGTAAGCTGTGGGAGAAGGAGACTGCCCCAACCAGGGTGGCAGAGTAATCTGAATCACAGGTACACTGGCCCTGGGCAGCGGGGTCGCTGTAGGTTCGGACTGAGGGCTGGCCGAGGGCGAGGCTGATGCTTTGGGCTGAGGCTTAGGCGAAGCCACAACAGACTGCGTTTGCGGGGTCTGGCAACCTAGTAATAAAAGCGGTATAAACACCAAGACAAGGATGCATTTTGTAAGTTGAACTGCTCTTTGCTTGTCTTGCAAATATATTTTTTTCCTCAATTTTTTAGCTTGCTTTGAATTTGGTTATACCAGAAAAAAATTATTAATTCTATCCCCCAATGGGGGATTGACAAGCGCCTGTTTATTTCAATAATTTACAGAGGCAGGTTTTCTGTGAGCCGGGTTGTGTGCGCGTAGTCTGGATGGGGCTTGAAGAAAAGCCTTTCAGCGGCTAAGCTGAGGTATGCTCAGCGGATCTTGGCTTTGAAACAGGTGAGTGAAGGGGCGTTTGAGACGTGAAAAACCGTGTTATAAGAGGCTTCTCCAGACTGCTTTTGAGGACAGTTTGTCTGAGTTTGTTTTCAATCGCTTGGGTCTTTCCTGCTCAGGCCAATTGTTCCGATTCCGTGGGCAGGCTTGAAATTGCAGCCCCGATCATGACCCAGTGGATGGCCGAATTGAAATCCCGCTCAGATTGGGGCGTCCACAACCCTTATGATCGCCTTGAAAAAGACCGGATCTGGCTGAATGCGGCCTTTGATGAGCTGAGGCTGGCGCAGAAACAGGATGCCCTGGCTCTGCTTGCTCTCACTTCAGAGGCTTGGTGGGATTTGGTACAAAAATACCTGCCCGAATCTGAACGCGGTGACGAGCGGGTTGTAGAAATAGGCGCCTTGCATCCTTATGCGGTCTATGCCAGTGATGGGCGCTTGCTGGCTGCGGCCTATGATGGCTGCACCCGTGAAATCCTGCTGACCGAGCACCAGCGTTTTCAGTGGTACAGCAACCAATTCAAGCAGCCCCGTGAAGCACTTTACAATGGCGGCCAACCAGCCTGGCGCCAGAACCGGTTCCCCTTGGCACCGGCACAGGAAAAAGCTCTGCGTCAGCGTTTCTGGCGGGCTCTGGGTTACAGTCCGGCGAAAGAGGCTGCAGGTTGGTGGATTGCCTGGGTGCCTGAACGGGGCTGGTTTGAAATCAATCTGCCCAGTGCTCAGGATTTACCGCACCTCAAGAGCCGCTTTATCAACAAAGCACCCAAAACCTATCGCTATGTGGTGCTTGATAAAGCGGGCGAAAAACTTTGGCCCTGACTCAGACCTGTTTACCAGAAAAAGACAGGGTGATCTGGCCTTTGTCAATGATCTCTGTTCCCATCCTTTGCTGATCTGGGCGCAAGGCTTTTTGCCATTTTTTGTTTACAATAAAAGCAAATGCTAAATCTTAATTTGAGTGGCCTGCTTTTGGGTTTGCTCTGTGGACTCTTTTTTTTCTGGCATCTTTACCTGGAGAGCCAAAGCCGAATTCGTTCGCGTTTTCAATTCTGGCAAGGCTTTGGCTGGCGGGGAGCGATTTTGGTCTTGCCCGCCCTTTGGCTGGCGCGTTCGGCTCAGGCCTGGCCTCTGCTATTGTTTTTGCTTGGCTTTTATTTGGCCCGCATCTTGGCTTTTCGCAGGGTTTGTAAGCTATGAATATTCAGGAAGTGTTTCCTCAGGAGCTTTGGAATGGCGGCACGGTTCAATTCGGGCCTCTGCGTCTGGAGTTGGTGATCACCGATGTGGTTCCCACCACCCTGCTGATCTCTGTTTTACTGATCCTGGCTGCTTGGGGCCTTACCCGCCGACTTTCGCTTGAAAAACCAGGCCCCGCGCAATTGCTCGTGGAAACCTTGCTGGTTGCCATGGCCCGGACGGTGCGTGATTTTTCAGGCATGGCGATTCGCCCCTTTTTCGCCTTGGTGGCCACCCTTTGGATATTTATTGGGGCCGCGAATTTATTTGGCACCCTGCCCTTCTTTGGTACGCCCACCCGCGATCTGGGAACCGTGGTTGCACTGTCTACGATCAGCTTCGGTTCCAGTTATTATTTTGGTTTGCGTTTTCAGGGGCCTGCTTTTTTGAAACGCTTTTTGGAGCCCTACCCCTTTCTCCTGCCTTTGAATCTGATTGGCGAGTTGGGGCGCATTCTTTCGCTGACCTTTCGTCTCTTTGGCAATATGCTGGGTTGGGAGCTGATCATTGCGATCCTGGTGATGCTGACAGGGGTGCTGGTGCCCGTGCCGATGATGCTCTTTAATACGGTGGGCAATCTGATTCAGGCCTATCTCTTTGGTATTTTGAGTCTGGTGTATATTGTTTCGGGTTTGCAGATCGAAAATCTGCAGGCCCCTTTGAACGAAAAAGAAAATTGGTATGAAGACTGAAAAGGAGAGCTTATGGAACCCCTGGCCCTGATTGCTGCAGTTTCGATTTTTACGGCTGGCCTGACGATTGCGATCGGAGGCTATGGCTCCTCACGTGGGGAGGGAGAAGCCTTGGCCAAAGCGATTGAGGCGGTTTCGCGCCAGCCTGAATCGGCCAACGAAATTACCCGTTTGTTTTTTATTGGCGCGGCGATTGTTGAATCGGTCGCGATTTATGCGTTGGTGATAGCCCTGATCATTCTCTTTGCAAACCCTTTTCTGGGTTTGTTTGTGAAATAGCCTATGAGTTTTAATCCGCTGACCTTTCTGTTTGAACTGATCAACTTTCTGCTTTTGGTCTGGCTTTTGCGTAAATTGCTGTACAAACCCGTGATTCAGGTCTTGGCAGACCGCCGGCGCTTTATTCAGGAGCGCCTGGAGGCTGCGCGCGCCAAAGAAGTGGAGCTTGAAAAGCTTCAATCGGATTACCAGCATTTGCTGATTGAGCTGGATGAACAGCGTGAGCAGGCCATGACCCGGCTGCGTGGTGAATTGGAACAGGAGAAAGGGAATTTACAAAAAGCCCTGCAAGCGGATTTAGACAATGAAAAGCTCAGGGCCCGCAGTTTTATTGAAAATGAAAAACGCTCTTTGAATGAGGATATTCGCCAGGAAGCGATCCAGGCAGCCTTGCATTATACGATTCGATTTTTGCGTAAAATCAAAGATCCACTTTTGGAACAGAAATTGGTTTCTCTGGCATTAGAAACCGTAGAGAGCCTGGTCGAAAACCGTTATGAAGAATTCGCCGCTGAAATCCGTGAGCGGGGTGAAATTCAGGTTGAAACGGCGGTGAAGGTCGGGCATGCCCTGAGCACCGAAGTGATTCAGGCTTTGCAGAAGATTTTTGGCGAAGAATGTCCCATTGGCTTGCATTATAAGCCAGAACTGGAGGCGGGGGTGCGTATTTATCTGGGCTCGCATCTGGTAGACGCTTCTCTGCGTGGACATTTGGAAACCTGGGGCCAGGAGCTGGAGACCCATGTCAAAAACTGATTTCAGCCAGAAATTGCGCTCTCAGTACCAGGCTGCGGTGCAGTCCTCGTCGCTTGAGGTGCAGCAGGGGCAGCAGGGTTGGGTCGAGTCGGTGATGGGATCGGTGGTCACCATTTCGGGTTTGAAGCAGGCTCAGTATTATGAACTTCTGCGCTTTGAACACCAGGCGCGGGGAATGGTGGTGGATATCACGCCGACCCGGATCCGTGCTGTACTTTTAGAAAAAACGGTTTTTCCAAAGGTCCGTTCGGCGGTGACCTGCACCGGCCAACTGGTTTCTGTGCCGGTTTCAGAACAGATGCTGGGGCGTTTGCTGGATCCCTTGGGCAATGCCTTGGACGGGGGGCCCGCCTTGGTGTCTTCGCTTTATTATCCCGTTGAGCGCGATGCTTCTCCGATGTTTGAGCGGGAATTGGTTCAGGAACAGCTGTATACGGGCATCAAGGTCATTGATGCGCTCTTTCCGGTGGGCAAAGGCCAGCGCGAGCTGATTCTGGGCGACCCCGCCACAGGAAAAACCACCCTGGTTCTGGATACGATTTTAAATCAGCAGGGCAAAGACGTGATTTGTGTCTATGTGGCGATTGGTCAGAAAAAACAGGCGGTGCTGGATGTCTGGAATCAACTTCAGCGCAAGGGTGCGATGGATTATACGGTTTTGATCTGTGCGACGGCAGATGATTATGAGGGCACCCAGTTTATCGCGCCCTATGCCGGCACGGCTGTGGCTGAGTTTTTTCTCGATCGGGGCCAGGATGTTTTGATTGTGTATGATGACCTCAGCAAGCATGCCTATACCTGGCAGACGATTTCACTTTTGCTCAAACGTCCGCCGGGCCGTGAAGCCTTTCCAGGGGATATTTTTTATGTGCATTCACGTTTGCTTGAGCGGGCTTGTAACCTTGCCAATGGCGGCTCACTGACTGCGCTTCCGATTGTTGAAACCCAGGCTGGCCGGCTTTCTTCGTATATTCCCACCAATTTGATTTCGATTACCGATGGTCAAATCAATCTGGATACTGGGCTGTTTAATATCAACCAAAGGCCTGCGGTGGATATTGGGCGTTCTGTCTCACGGATTGGGGGCAAGGCTCAATTGCCTGCTTTTCGGAGTGTTGCCGAGCATTTGCGTTTGGACTACGCCCAGTTTTTAGAGTTGGAAGTCTTTACCCGTCTGGGGGTGCGGGTTATGGGGGAAACGGCTCAGATTCTTGAGCGTGGCCAGCGTTTGCGTGCCTTGCTCAAGCAGTCGAAACATGCGCCTTTGGCTTGGGAGGAACAAGTCTTGATTTTTTGGCTGCTCAATGCGGGGTTTTTGGATGCCCATGCAGTTGAACGGGTTTCAGAACTGAGTATGTCTTGGGTTGAAATGGTGCGGCAAAAGGATTCAGGAGCGCTTCAGACGCTTTTAGAGAGAAAAAACCTGAGTACAGAGCTTGAAGAGCAGCTTTTGGCATTGGCTCAGCGCTTTGAGGAAGGAGCCGCAGATGTCAGATACGCGTGAAATTGAAGGCCGGATTCGCGGTTATCAGGCGATCGGCAAGATTATCCTGTCGATGAAATCCTTGGCTTCTTTTAATTTGCAGCAGGCACAGGAGAGTATTCAGCAGATACGGGCCTATGAGTCTCAGATTTACCATGCACTTGGCGATTTTATGCGTTTGTTTCCCAGTCAGGTGACCCCTTTTCGGAAGGGGCGCAAACTGGTGATTGTGCTGGGTTCTGATCAGGGGCTTTGTGGGCAGTTTAATCAGTCGCTTTTGCATGCTGCGCAGGCTTCGTTGGCTGCTTCCGGGCCCGAGACTGGGTTTGTTTTGGCCGGACGGCGTTTGCAGGAAGATTTTCAGCCGGAACCCCTTTTGAAACTGTCTGCGCCCTCTGACTTACACAGTATTTATCATCGAACCAGTCAGATTTTGGGGTTTGTGCATCAGGCCTATGTGGAGGGCGCGTTTCAGCAGGTGGAGGTGATCTTTAACCGCTTTGAAGGACTGGGTGCTTACCATGTCCGTACCCATGCTCTTTTGCCTTTGCCGCAGGGTACCAGCAGCCGTCGATCTGTTTTAATCGATGTGGCCCCTGAGGTGCTCTTTGCCAGTCTCTTGAGTGAATATTTTTATATGGAGCTTCACCGGGCTTTTTTGGAGTCTTTTCTGTCTGAAAATGGGGTACGCCTGGTGAATATGAATCAGGCTTCGCATAATATTGAGCAGCGGATTGAATCCCTGGAAAATGAAAGCCATTTCGCGCGTCAAAACGAATTGACCGATGAGCTGAATGAAATCATGGGCTCCTATTCCGTGATTGTGGGAGAGGGGCAATGAGCGGGGTTATTCAGGCCATCAAAGAAAGCGTGGTCGAAGTCGTATTCAGCAGCGATATTCCTGAATACCAGGAGGTTTTAACCGTTACTGCCACGGGAACGGTGCTGGAAGTGGCCATTCTTAAAGATCAGCATACCTGTCTGTGTATTGTTTTGGGTAAAACCCTGGGGCTGGCAAGGGGAATGGGGGTTGAACGCAGTTTTCGGGGGCCCGTGGTTCGGGTCGGTGAGGCAGTCTTGGGGCGTGCGCTCAATGCCTTGGGGGAACCAATTGATCAACAGGGGGCTCTGGGAGCGGGGCCTGATTATCCGGTATATCGTTCTTCGCCCTTGATTGTGGATCAGAATCCTCGCAAGGTTTTACTGGAAACGGGGATTAAATTGATTGATCTCTTAACTCCCTTTGTTAAAGGGGGGAAAATTGGTCTTTTTGGCGGCGCTGGGGTTGGTAAAACCATTCTTTTGACCGAATTTGTCTATAAAATTATTACGGTTCAGAAGGGGGTTTCGATCTTTGCCGGGATTGGTGAACGGATTCGCGAAGCCCATGAACTGTGGCATGAACTCAAGCGCATGCAGGTGCTGGATAAATCCACTGTGATTCTGGGGCAGATGAACGAACCCCCCGGGGTGCGTTTTCGTGCAGTTTTTCCGGCGATTGCCATGGCTGAGTATTTTCGCGATGAAATGGGCACGGATGTGCTGCTGCTGATCGACAATATTTTTCGCTTTGCCCAGGCGGGTATGGAGGTCTCTACGCTTTTGGGACGTTTGCCTGCCCGGGCTGGGTATCAGCCCACCCTGAAGCAGGAACTGGCGATGGTCGAAGAGCGGATTACCTCGACTGAAAACGCTTCAATTACCTCTGTTCAGGCCATTTATGTCCCTGCAGATGATATCACCGATCCTGCCCCGGCTTCGGCCTTCAGCCATTTGGATACCGCGATTATTCTTTCACGTGAGCGGGCTTCCAAGGGTTTTTATCCCTCGATTGATCTGCTGGCTTCCAGCAGCAAACTGCTGGACCCCGATGTGGTGGGCCTTGAGCATTACCAGACGGCTTTAAATCTGCGTTTTCATTTGCAGCGCTATAAGGATTTGGAAGATGTGATTGCGATGTTGGGTCTCGAAGAATTGACGCCTTCAGATCGTTTGATTGTTGAACGTGCCCGAAAGCTTGAGCGTTTTTTAACCCAGCCTTTCTTTACCACTGAGGTTTTTACTGGGCGCAAAGGCCGCCATGTACCTCTGGCAGAGACAATACGGGGATGCAGTGAAATCATGGCTGGGGCATGGGATGCGGTGGATGAATCCCATTTTTACCTGATTGGGGGCGTCGATGAAATCGCTCGCGCTTGAATTATTAACCCCTGAACATCACTCACACTGGCAAGTTCGTTATCTCAGTCTGGATGACACCCTGGGACGGTTCGGAATTCAACCGGGTCATCAGCCTTTTCTGACCCCTCTGCAGCGTTCGGTTGGCTATTTTGAAGATATTGAGGGGGTTCGCCATTTTTTAGCCCATGACAGTGGCATTTTACGGGTAGAAATCGGTAGCCGTGTGTTTTTAATGGCCCGTGTCATTTTGATAGGCCCGTCTTTACAGGTTTTGGAACAGGAACTGGACGAGCGCATACGACAGGTTGAACTGGGCAGTGAGATGATGCGTGAAAATATTCACAATCTTCAGAAAACCTTATTAAAACAAATTCTTTCGCTGGATACCCACCTTCTGAAAGGCATTGTATGAATCCTTTTGAAGAGGAAGTCAAGTTCAAACTGAAGCAGCGGCAAAAACCACAAAGCCATCATCTCTGGGTGGCCTTGAGTCTGATTGGTTCTGTGGGCTGGTTGTTTATTTTGCCCACCGTGGGGGGAGCCTATCTGGGCTGGTGGCTGGACGGGCAATACCGTCACGGCCAACATTCCTGGACGCTGACCTGTCTTCTGCTGGGCCTGGGAGCAGGTGTTTATCTGCTTTACAGGCAGGTCTATCTGCCCAGCTTGAAAGCTGAACCCGATCAAAAAAAAGACAGAGATTCAGACGGGCTTTAAATAAGGCGCTGCAAACTTCCTATAAAGCGCCTTCATTCAACTAAAATTAAAATAAGTTTAAAATAAGGGAAATTAATGTTTAAAACAAACAGCTTGAGATTAAGGATGCCCTATAAATTCATTATCAAATTCAAGTGTTTTTAACCTGTAGTTTAAAAAGAGGGGTTTTGCAATGCAAATATCTGAAATGATTCGCCCGATTTATATGCCGACCAATACAGCTTTAATAGCCTCAGATACGGGCACGACTCCGCCTCCTGCAAGCCCCAATCCAACAGTGAATCCCTACAATACCCATGTTGATGGCCTGATTACCTCCACGATTTTTGGGGGCATTGCCGGAAAGAATATGGGCAAATTGGTTTTCAATAATGGCCAACCAGCAGGTTCTGGCCTGGATTCTGTTCTGAAAAATTCCTATCTTCGCCAGGCGGGCATCAGTGCGGGCATTGGCGCCGGTGTTTATGGGGGCATGTCTGTTCTGAAGCAGGGCATTGGCATGATGAGCGGCAAACAGGATGCCGCCGGTGCTGCCGCGAATATTATTACCGATACCCTGCGCGGGGGAGCTGCCGGTTTAGGCGCTTCTGCTGGCGGTGGTCTGACAGGCCTGGCCATGCGGGCCATGGGCATGACGGGAACCTTTGGCACGATTGTGACCTTTGTGGGCGGTGCGATTGGAGCCACCGTGGGGGGCAGTCTGCTCGAAGCCACAGGCGCACGTGAGGGTCTGATCAAAGCCTTTGGCTCAACCAAAGCTGCCGCCTGATTCTGTGAAAGTTTTTTCAGCCCCATACCCGGTATGGGGCTTTTCTCTTTTCCCGACAAATAAGTGTCTTTGTTACTCCTGCTACAGTCATTCAGGGCAGGCTGGCGTAAAATAAAGCCTATGCGAATTTTAGAATGGTTGACCGGTGCGCGCCGGGGTGAAATAGCCCAGACCCTATACAGTTTTCTGGCTTTGTTTTTTTTGCTGCTCTCTTATTATTTGGTCAAACCTCTGCGCAATTCTCAGTTTTTGAGCAGCTTTGATCCCAATATTCTGCCCTTGTTTTACCTGATTACCCCGATTATTTCGCTGATTGTGACCAAGATTTTTAACCATTTCTGCGATCGGATCCCCAAATACCGTCTGATGGTTTTGACGTATTTTCTGTTGATGGCCTGTAAATTGGTTTTCCTGGTCTATCTCCCCCTGGGGGGGAAAGTGGCAATGGTGATCTTTTATTTCTGGGCTTCAGTATATTTTCTGCTGGCGGTGGCCCTGCTCTGGAGCTGTATCAACACGATTTTTTCGCCCGATCAAGGCGAGCGCAGCTTTGGTTTTGTTGCCTTGGGAGGAACCATTGGCAATATCTTTGGGGCTGTGGTTTCGAGCTGGATTGCGCGCAGCCCCTTTAAGGACCAGGCGCTTTTGGTGGCTTCACTGGCCATGGGAGCTGCCTTGGGTTTGATTCTGCTGGCAATTAAAACCCGTGAAGCCAAACAGGATGCTGTGGAGCATGCCCCCGCACAAGACCAGGAGCTTTCACATCGTGTCTCTTCACGCGGATGGGCTGATTTGGGAGAATTGTGGATCAATCGCTATATTCGCGGCATTGCTGTGATGGTCTTTGCCTTGGCGCTTTTCAATACTGTGGTGGATTTTCAGAGCCAGAAAATGATCGATACCACCTATTCTGAATCCAATTACGCCAGGCATTTCGCTTGGCTGCAAAAGCCCCCTGCTGAAGGCCAGGCATTTTTACAAAATCTGCGCCAAATGCCGGTGAGCGAACAGCGACCTGCGATGCATAAATTCATGAGCAAGACGCCTGCTGATGCGCCCCGTTTTGAAAAAGCGTGGAAAGCCTATACCGATCAAAAAGAAACAGATATGCGCGATTTCTTTTCTCGCACCTATACGTATCAGGGGATTTTGGGAGCCTTTCTCTTGTTGGTAATTTCACGCCTGCTCTTTCGCCATGTGGGTTTGCGTTTCTCTACCCTGATTTTACCTGTCTTTTCTCTTTTGGTGGGTTTGGCCCTGTTTTTTCCCTTGGAAATTATGGTCTTGCAGGTTTTGATGGTGGTCGGCGGATCGCTCAATTATTCTCTGAACAATGCTACCAAGGAACTGCTCTATACCGTGACCTCTGAAGACGCGCGCTTTAAACTGAAACCCTTGATTGAAGGGCCGGTGATGCGTTTTGGAGACGTTTCTGCCTCCTTGATCAAATTGGTTTTGGGGTTTGTGCTGGTCAACCTGCTGAAAAGCCCAACACACTATGCAGATTGGTTGAGCCTGGTTCTGGCGCTGGGGGTGGTAGCTTTCTGGATGGTGACCATCAGCTATACGGGTGGGCACTATGATCAACTCAAACGCAAGAAGTCTTCAGAATAAAGACTGTCAAAGCTTTTTCGCTTCATTGCAAAAATTAATATTTTGAATACTTCCCATTCTTAAAATCAGCCTCTAAAATAGACAAGTTTTTTCTCAATTGATGAACTGACTGTGTTTATTTTGGTTGCTTGTGAATGGGGCGCGTTGATGGATTTTAACCAATTCTTAGAAACTGCTTTGCGTCTGCATCAACAGGGAAATCCTGCTGATGCAGAGCGTCTCTATCTCATGCTGCTTCAGCAGCATCCCGAACATGCTGATGTTTTACACCTTTTGGGTATGGCCCGGGCCATGCAAGGCGCTCTGGAGCAGGGCATTGCCGATCTTCAAGCCGCCATTCGTTTGAATCCCCAGGCCCCTTCTTATCACAACAACCTGGGCCAATTGCTGGAGCAGGCAGGCCAGAGAACAGCTGCGATTCTTCATTTGGAGCGGGCTTTGGCTTTGGATTCGGGTTATTTTGAGGCTGCCAATAATTTGGGCAATCTGCTCTTTCAAAATGGTGATTTGCAAGCTGCCAAGCGGGCGTATTTGAATGCTTTAAGCCTTTCGGCCCCCCCCGAACGGCGGGCGCAGTTGCAAATAAATCTGGCCCGGCTTTGCACCCAGGAGGGCAGTTTTGAACCGGTGGTGACGCTGTGTGCAGAGGTTTTGGCTCAGCTTCCCAATTTTCTACCGGCTTTGCACTTGCAACTCGATGCCCAGCTCAAACGCCCTGATTTCTTTGCCGCGATTGAGACCGCTGAACAGATCTGGCAGTTGGAGCCCCTGCCTGAAAACGGATTGCGTCTGCTCTCGCTTTTGCCCCCCCCGATTTTTCAGGACGCTGATGATCTGGCTTATTGGCGTTCGCGTTATCAGACGCTTTTAGATCAGCTTTCGGGGCCCTTGGCTTGGAGCGGCCGCCCCTTGCGGATCGACAATACGCCTTTTTATCTCAGTTATATGGGGCGCAATGATCGCGATCTGCTGACGCAATTGGCGACGATTTACCGCCAGATTCTGCCGGAACACCCGCCCCAGGGGCCGGTTAAAACCCAACTCAGCCCGCATCAAAAACGGATTGGCTTCTGTTCGCTGCATTTTTACAATCATTCAGTGACCCATTGTTTTGAGGGCTTGATTCAGGCCTGTGCAAGCCAGGCAGATTTTGAGGTTTATCTTTTCAGCATGGAAAGAGCTCAGCAGGATGCGCATACCGAAAGGCTGCGCTCAGGGGTGAAAGAATTCAGGGTTTTGCCCGATGACGAAGCGGCGGCCAGAGAAAGTATTGCCGCGGCTGAGCTGGATATTTTGATCTATCCAGATATTGGTATCGATACGTTTACCTGGATGCTGGCCTTTACCCGTCTGGCCCCTGTGCAGATGGTCCTGAGCGGGCATCCGGTGACGACGGGGATTCCCACCCTGGATTATTATCTTTCATCAGAACTTTTAGAAGGCCCAGAGGCTCAGGGCCATTACAGCGAAAAGCTGGTACAGCTCAAGCATATCCCCGTCAACTACAGCCTGCCTGCCTTGCCCGTCCCGTTTAAAAGCCGAAGCGAGGTCTTTGCCGAACTGAATCTGCCTGAAGATCAGCACCTGTATCTTTGCCCCATGATGCCGTTTAAATTTCACACAGATTTGGATGCCCTGTTTGCAGCCATTCTGGAAGGGGACCCCCAGGGCATGATTGGGATTTTTGATTATCCCCTCGCTTTTTTCTCTGAAAAACTTTTGCCCCGTCTTCAAGCGCATTTGGGCTCAGCGTTTCATCGTTTGAAAGTCTTGCCCTGGCTACCGCAGCCGCTTTTTCTCAATTTACTTGCCCATGTCGATGTTGCTTTGGATACGCCGCATTTTGGCGCAGGCAATACGGCTTATCTTTCATTGGGCCTGGGGACGCCGATGGTGACACTTCCCTCTCAGTATCTGCGCGGGCGTTCGACCCTGGCGCTTTATCAGCAAATGGGAATGACCGATTTGATTGCCCAGACCCCAGCTGACTATGTTCAGTTGGCCCTGCGCTTGGGGCAGGATCGTGATTTTCAGCTGCAGATGCGCCAGAAAATTACTGAGCGCAGTGACCTGATCTTTGGGCGCCAGGACGGGATTCTTGATCTGATTGAATTTCTCAGAAACCTGTGCTGAAGCTGTGTTTGAAAGTGCTGATGCCCTGGGCTTTAAAGCTCCAGCGGTAAGCTGCTCAGGCGTGGGTTTTCAGGGTAAGCCTGGGCATAAACCTTGCGCCAGAAGCTGTATTCTTCGGCTTGTTCAGTTTCGCAGGCCAAAAAGAGCAGGGCTTCGAGTACGGTGCTGCCCCAGGCATAGCAGGGGGCCGGTAAGTGGCGAAAGAGTTCCCAGGCGGCTAAAAAAGCGGCACGGGCAGCACGATCATTTTGAAGAATCAATTCGCTTTGGCCCCAATGGCGCAGGGCATGAAAGCGTTCAATCGGGTTGGGGTGCTCTAAATCCTGAGCCAATAAATGGCGGTAGGCCTTGACCTTTTGGGCTGAAAGTGGGGAAATTCGGGGGGCATGTGCCAGTTCGATATGATTCAGGGTTTGGTAGGGCAGTTGGCCACTGGGGTCCCAGGGAATTTCATGCACCCGGCCCAGATAAACCACTCCGCGGTGGTTGGGGAAAAGCACGGCTTTGCGACTGGGGGGCTGATCGGGGGCCTGTTGCCAGCGCAAGGCATAGATCGCGGGGGGCGCTTGCTTGAGAAAGGCTTGAAGAGCTTGGCTGCTTTCGGGTTCAAGCCATTCATCGGCGTCGATATTCAGAATCCAATCGCCTTGTGCGGCTTGCAGCACCTGGTTGCGGGTCTGGGCGAAGTGGCCTGACCAGGGGCGCTGCAGGATCTGGGCGTTGAAAGCGCTGGCGATTTGCAGGCTCTGATCGCTTGAACCGGTATCCAGCACAATGATTTCGCTGGCCAGGGTTTGCAGGCTTTCCAGGCAGCGGGGCAGGCTTTCGGCCTCATTTTTAATCATCAAACAGGCAGAGAGTGACATTGGGCTCACCTTTAAGCTTCTGCTTCTATTAAACCCCAAGTGCGGATTGTTTTAATAGAATCATTTATTGTTAAAAATTCTAAAGAATTAAGACAGTATTTTGAGTAAATACTTTTATTGTAAAGAAATAGGGTGAGTTAGTGCTTGATTTTGTTTGCGGCTTTTAGACTTTGATCTGCATGATTATGTATGACAAATGTATAAAGAAAATTCTACAAATACAATAATTTGTTGACAAAATCTTTAAAATCTTTTGCTAAACTATTGAGCAACCTACTTGATGCCTTGATGGAGTCTGACCTATGCCATACAATCGTTCTCGCCTCTCGCCTCTCGCCTCTCGCCTCTCGCCTCTCGCCTCTCGCCTCTCGCCTCTCGCCTCTCGCCTCTCGCCTCTGGGCGTGCTTTGCACTTAACCAAAGCGATTAAACCTTTTACGGCCAGTGTTCTGGCCAGTCTGATGCTTTTTTCTTGTATAGCTCAGACCCCCAGCTTGAACAGCTCAAGACCCCGACAAGGGATTCAAATCAAAAGTCAGGCGGCATCTGCCCATTCTTTGATTCCCACAAATACGGCCTTGGTCAAAGGCATTTCACCTGAAGTGTTTTCCCCAGCCGGTTTTCAGGCGCTTTCGGCCCCCCAGCCGATCAATTGCCCTTCAGATTATCAATACTATGGCTATGCTTGTGCACAAACGGGTCTGATTACGGCTTTAAATGTATCTCTGGGCTTCTTTTCTGTGCCTCCCCCCACACCAGCAGGTGACTCTCTTTCTTTGACTTCTTCGGGCCTCTATTCACGAATTGTTGAAGGCCAGTCAGGCTATTACTATGGTGTAAATGTGCTCGAAACAGGGGTCAATGCCCAGAATCAACCCATTGCAACCCGGCTGGCTCTCGGTCTGGGAGTAAATGCCTGGGATCTGGGCTTGCTTCATGGCGGTTTTAGTCGAAATGTTTCTGGTTCCATCGAACTGGTCAGCAGTGATGGCTTGAATTTTACGCTGGATACCAGTCGTTCCTGGCCTGCAGGGTTTGGCTTCCATTACCAATCAGACACCGATAAGCTGACCGATGGTGGTGAGGTTTGTGTTGAAGGCTCTTGGGGCATCAGCAATAACAGTATGTGGGTTAACTCTGCCAGTGGGGTTTGGAATCCTACTGAATCCAAAGCACAGTTTCAACTGAGTATTTCAGGCACGGCTCAAGGGGGAACCGCTGTTTTTGTCAGTGCTGATGGCAAGAACAGTTGCTCAAATTATGTCGCGGGAGGCCCCTCTACAGCGAGTATTTCACTCGAAGTATATTTACCTCCTCAGCCAGATCCCCAACCTACGCCCACTCCCACCTCTTCGCCCACGCCAATCCCTACCCCTGTTCCTACGCCTACGCCCTGTCCAGCGGGGCAGGTTTGTCCAACGCCGACGCCTTTACCGACCCCCTCCCCCAGCGCATCGGGTGGCAATGGAGATAATTGCGAAAATCAGCCTCCGATTCTCCCCAGTCAGTTGCAATCACTTATGCAGATCGGCAATCCTGTTTCTTTGAATTCTCAAGCTGTTCAAAATCTTGTCACGACTCAAAGCCAGCTCAAGACTTTGCAGAGCGAAATGCTGGCACAAGGACTTGCTGTGCCAGGAACATTCGTTCTTCAGGCAAAAAAGGAGACTGAAGCAAATAGCCTTCAAACCCGTTATCTGGCTTTACAGGCTCAAGCCCTGCTAGAACGTCAAGAGCTTGAAAATATGCTGGCCCAGCTCAATACCCAGCTTTCGTCTTTTCAAAGTGCTTATGCCAGCCTGAATCAAGCCTTGGTTTTACCTGCTGCCACCCCCAGCAGTTTAAAAGACTGGCAAACTGAAACCGAACAACGCCTGACGCAGATCCAGACCCTCAGCCAGGAACTGACCACACCTGCGATTTTGGCTGCGACAGAGCAATATGTGCAAATTCTGGATCTTGAACGTCAGTTAATCAGCGACCTGCTTTCAGCGTCACCCATTCTGAGCCGGGGGGATGCTTCCAATCAGGCTGCGCCAGTGCATGCACAACTCAAGCAGTTAAATGCACACATGCCCCAAGCCTGGTCTCAGGTTCAGCAGCAGTTTACGCAGACTGAGCAAAAAGTGAACCAGTTACTGCAGGCCCTGGATCTGCCTGCTGGCACAGACCTTCGGGCTTACGCGGATCAACAGGAAGCTCAGATTTTGGAAAGCATTGCTGAGGCAGAAGAGATTCTGGCGGGTTTAGAGGCTCAGTTGCAGTCTGATGCAGAGGGATTCAGCGTTCAGGCCAATAATAATCAGGCTCAGCAGAGAAATGCGCTACAAAAGGCCATGGCTGCTGTGGAAACGACGCTTACTGAGATGAAAGATGCAATCAGTCAAGGTGCTTTTTCAGGCGCAACAGCATTGGCGTCACGATTGAAAACTCAAATTGCCCAGCTTCAGACTTTGGCTCAGCAATATGGCCCCCAGGCATTGGCTCAGGTTCAGCAGTTTTATCAGAAGATGGATCAGATTTTTTGGTGGATGCCGGGTTGGCAGTTGTCTGCGCAGGTAAGAAATGCAATTTTTAAGGCTTGTGCAGTACCTTCAGGCAATGGGGGGACTACCATGAGTGATCAAGAGTTGATAAATTGTGGGAATAAAATGGTTGATGCTTTAAATCAAATGAGAGGAAGAACGGCAATAAAGGAACTTAAATTAGGTTTGAAAAAATTGAGAGATAAAGTTAAAGATTCTGGCATTAATAATTTAACAAATAATCCCGGTGATGATAGTGCTCGTCAATCGTTAGTGGGCTATATTTATCAGAGTAAAATTACCCTAATGAACAGAAATCAAGTTCCTGGGGCTGAAACACTTATTAATATTGAAAAAGTGTTCTACGATCAATACAAAAACTTTATTGCTGATATTGATTTGATTTATGGGCCGGAAACGAATGGTGTCGCTGTTGCTTTTGGTCAAGTCAAAACAGGTAACTTTCAAATTCCAAAAACCAATGGCTTTGAAAAATTTGAGAAACAAGCTGAAGAAACATTTACTGCAGCAAAAACAGTAAATCCAAAAGCTGCAAGAGCTAAATTTTACGTGGATCAAGCGGGGCCGTTTATAACTGAAATGCTAAGAAATAAAGCCATTATACACGGTGTTCCATTTGATCCAGCCTCAGATCTTCTGACTCCTGAAACATTGGGTATGAGTATGAACGATTGCGAATTACCCTCTCCATGAATATTCTGGATTTTATAGACAAACATCAGTTCACTCTGCCTGTGGTCTCAGATATTGCACTCTTTTACCCTTTGACTTGGGCGATAGTTGAACAGTATCGGGATAAGCTGGATTGGAATCTATTGTTATTGAATCCCCATCTGGATTGGGAGATAGATGAGCTGGAGCGCCAATATAAAAGCCTTAAGAAAACTCAGAAAATTGAGAGTATTTTTCGTTCTCTAAATGATAAATTAACCCATCTGCCTTGGTCAGAACGTTTGTATTTTCTTTTTGATCCAGAGCAACCTGATTTTCACCATTTTAGTAGCAATGAATATATAAATTGGACTGCTGAGCTGATTGAAAAGTATCGGGATAAATGGGACTGGCGTGAATTGAGTTTAAATGAAGGAATTCCTTTTTCGATTGAAATTCTCCAAAAATTTCAACATCTTTGGATTGGCGGATTGATAAGTCAAAATGATAAATTAAAATTTTCCATACCTTTGATTGAATTTTTTTATGATTTTGAAAACTTCTGGGTTTTTGATTTTTTAAGTTCTCAAGAAAATTTTGTTTCACACAAAGAGTTGTTAATCCATTATCGAGAACGGATCGATTGGGAGCAGGTTTGTAAATACTCTTCCATTTTTGCCGATCCTCTGCAAATTGAAGCCTTTCGTGATGTATTGGTGCCTGCTTCTCTGCTTATGAATCCGCATGTTCGCTCTTTGAGCAAAGCATTTATTTATCAGGTGCTTGAAGAAAAAAGGCAGAACAAAGCTCAAGAGCATTACTTCTGGCAAAACTTTTCAGAGAATGCTTGTTTTGCGTGCTTACTGGTATCGGCTCCAGATCTTCTGCATGATTTTGCAACTGAATTGAATTTTAAGGGCATAAGTTCTAATCGTTATCTCCCGAAGAATAACCCTCTGATTGAAACGTTCAGTTCGCGTTGGGACTGGCAGATTTTGAGTGGGCATGTGTTCTATGAGCAGCAGAACCAGACATATATTGGTTGGTCGATGGCACAGATTGAGCAGTTTTCCGATCGTTGGAATTGGGATGCTCTTTGTTCGGGAGCCTTTGTTGACTGGGAACTGCCAATGGTTATCAAGTACTTGGAACGCATGCCGAAGGGTCAGATTCTCAAGCATCCCAGGTTGGCCCTGAGTGAGGAATTAATGGATCTGTGGGATCGGTATTTTGATGAAATAGAATGGGATTCTCCTTCTTCCATGAGAGGCGCAACCAGTTTGCTCAGTGAAGATCAAATAGAGCAGATTTTACAAAACGCCCCAGATTTTTCGGCCTGAAGAACCTGAGCTGCCCTTTCAAATCTTTCAAAGGCGGGCCGCAATCCGGGACTTGGCCTTCAATCTGCTGATTTCACAGCTTTTGCCCCAAAGATTTTTTCTCAAACGATGCCTTCGACTTGAAACATGGCTTACAATACCCCCATGAACGCACTCTCAAAATTTACAAAAACTCTGACCGGAGCTTTTCGCTTCAGCTTGCCAGCTTTAAAGCTGGTCTGGCAGACGGCTCCCCTGCTGGCGGTGATGTACGGCCTGTGTACCCTGCTGGCGGGTTTGGTGCCTGCCGGTATTGCCTATACAGGCAAACTTCTGATCGACAGTGTTTTGGCTGCAGCCCAGCAGGGCAGCGAGGCAGCCCGCCAACAGGCTTTGTTTTTTGTGGCCCTCGAGGGCGGCCTGGTGATTACCCAGTTTGGCCTGCAAAAGGGCATTCAGATCTGTCAGTCTCTGCTGCGGGCTTTGCTGGGCCACAAGGTCAATGTACTGATCCTTGAAAAAGCCCTGCTGATGTCCTTGCCGCAGTTTGAAGACTCTGAATTTTACGACCGCCTGACCCGTGCCCGCCGCGAGGCTTCGAGCCGTCCCCTGGGCCTGATCAACCGGCTCTTTGGTTTGGTGCAGAACACCATTTCTCTGATCACCTATTGTGGTCTGCTTTTGGCGTTTTCACCCTGGGCCGTTTTGCTGCTGGCCCTGGCTGCGATTCCGGCCTTTATTGCCGAAACCAAGTTTTCGGGCGATGCCTTCAGGCTGTTTAGCTGGCGGGCTCCCGAAAGCCGTGAGCAGACCTATCTTGAAATGATGATCGCCCGTGAAGACTATGCCAAGGAAGTTCAGCTTTACCAATTGGGGCCGCTGTTTTTACAGCGTTACAAGGATATTTTTCAGAAAATCTTTGGCGAAGATCGGGCCTTGACCTGGAAGCGCAATATCTGGGGCTTTTTCTTGGGCGGCTTGAGCACCCTGGCGCTCTATGGGGCCTATGCCTGGACCGTCCTCGAAACCATTGCCGCGCATCTTTCCCTGGGAGAAATGACCATGTACCTGCTGGTCTTTAAACAGGGGCAAGCTGCCTTTGCCAGCAGTCTGAACGCCATTGGCGGCATGTTTGAAGACAATCTTTACCTGTCTACACTCTATGAATTTCTCGACCAGCCCACCCCAGGTTATACGGGCAAGGCCCAGGCGGGGCCCCTGCCCGGAGACGGGATTCGCTTTGAACAGGTCAGTTTTCGCTATCCTGGCGCAGACAAGCTGGCGCTTGAAGCCATTGACCTGCACCTCAAACCGGGACGCAAACTGGCGCTGGTAGGTGAAAACGGCTCAGGCAAAACCACCCTGATCAAATTGCTGACCCGGCTCTATGAGCCTGAAGGGGGGCGGATTCTGCTCGATGGTTTGGAGCTGAAAGACTGGGATATTCAGGCCCTGCGCGATCGTGTGGGCGTCATCTTTCAGGATTTTGTGCGCTACCAGATGGAATTGGGAGAAAATATCGGGGCGGGTGATTTGCAGGATTATTATAACGAAGCCCGCTGGGAAGAAGCAGGCGAAAAGGGCATGGTCACGTCTTTTCTCGACGAATTGCCCGAACGCTACCATACCCAATTGGGGCGCTGGTTTAAAAACGGGCGTGAGCTTTCGGGCGGACAATGGCAGCGCATTGCCCTGGCCCGTGCTTTTATGCGCCACCGCGCAGATATTCTGGTGCTGGATGAACCCACCTCGGCCATGGATGCCGAGGCCGAAGCCCTGATCTTTGAACGCTTTCGCGAGATTACCCAAAACCAGATGGCGATCGTGATTTCGCACCGTTTTTCCACCGTGCGCATGGCCGATGATATCGTCGTACTGGACAAGGGGCATATTATTGAGCGCGGCAGCCACAGCGAGCTGATGCAGCATGATGGGATTTACGCCCGTCTCTTCGCGCTTCAGGCCCAGGGGTATCTGTGAAAGCCTTTGGGGTTCAGCTGATTGCTGAATTCCTGGATTGCCAGCAATTTCAACTTTTGCAGCACCAAGACACGGTCAAAGCACTCTTGCGTGAAGGGCTGCCTGCCGCCGGTCTGGATTTGCGAGAGCTGGTGGCCCACCAGTTTGAGCCGGTGGGAGTGACCGCCGTGGCGATTATTGGGGAATCGCACGTGGCACTGCATACCTATCCTGAGACCCACCATCTGGCCGTGGATATTTTCACCTGCTCCCCTGGTTCGCCAGGCCCAGAACGTTTATTGGCCTGGTTAAAAGACCGTTTGCAACCCCAGCAGCTACGTCGGGCCGAGATTATTCGGGGCCAGAAGATTACCCTGCAAGAGCAGCATCTGCTGACCGATCTTTCCAAATCGGGGCATGACGTGCGTTACCATGTGCAGGCCACGCTTCTGCATCAGCGCACGGCCTGGCAGGAAATTCGCGTGATTGAAAACCCAAGTTTTGGGCGCATGCTGTTTCTCGATCAGGAACTGCAAATTGCCGAAAGCGATCGGGTGTATCACCAGGCCTTGGTCGAGCCTTTGCGGGGTCAGGCAGGTATTCGCCAGTTGGCGGTTTTAGGTGGGGGAGACGGTGGGGTGCTGCAGGAATGCTTCCGGCACCTGCCTGAGCTGGAGCGGGTCTATCTGCTCGAATTGGATCCGGCTGTGATTGAGGCCTCCCAGCGTTTTTTAAGCAAACTCTGTGGCCAGGCCTTTGCCGATCCCCGTTTGGAGCTTCGCCTGGGAGAAGTTCTGGCGCAATTGCCAGCACTGCCTGTGCTGGATGCTGTGGTTTCTGACCTGGGGCTCAGCCCTTGGCGGCACAGTGGGCATGCCCAGGAAATCTATCTTGTGCAATTATTGCAGGCTATTCGCAGCCATTTGCGCCCTGGGGGATTTTTGAGTTTACAGGTTGGGCCAGTTTCAGAAGCTCCTTTGCGCCACGCACTTGAAAAAAAATTAAGCGACCTCTTTCAAGAAGTCGCTTTTGAAGAGGGCTTTATTCCCTCATTTTGCGAGCCCTGGGTTTTCGCCCAGGGCCGTGTCCTTTAATTTATTGGTAGAGCCGGTATTCGTGTTGTGCGCCTGCCGTATTGCTTGAACCTTTGCTGCGCAGAACATCCAAAAAGAACTGTGTTGCTTCTCCCCGGCTTTGGCCAGGTTTCAGGCCACTGTGAATCAGTCTATAATCTGACATGGCATCACTGGTGCTGCCAGAACCTTCGGCCCGCAGCAGGCTGAGATAGGTGCGGGTTGCATAGCTGCGATCTTCGCCAGGCTTCAGACTGTTGTGAATCATCTGATATTCAGCTTGGACGTCGCTGGTGCTGCTTGAGCCTTCGGCCCGCAGCAGATCGAGAAAGGTTTGGGTTGCTGTTGCGCGGTTTTCACCTGGGAACAGAGAACGATCGATCAGCTGATAATCTGACATGGCATCGCTGGTGCTGCCCGAGCCTTCGGCCCGCAAGAGAGCGAGGTAGGATTGGCTTGCCTCAGTCAAGCTTTCGTAGGAGCGTTGACTGTTTTTGAGCATGTGAAGGGCAGATTCAGCATCGCTGCTATTGCCTTCGGCGCGCTTAAGCACCTGTAAAACCTGATAGGTTTCACGGGGAGAGGCAGCACCTGCATAGCTGGGTTGGGGCTGAAATTCAAGCGTTTGAACGGGAATGGCCTGGCCTGCGCTGATCTGGGTGGTGACGTTGAGTTGATCTCCTTCGGCAATATTGATGGTCAGATTGCCTTCGTTGTGGATGGTTATTTCCTGTTTGTTGGTATTGACATGAACCGTATTGCTGACGGTTGTTTGAACACTGGTTGGCATGGAACGGTTGGCGCGGATATCACCCATGGGAAAAAGCCTCTTTAGAAAAAGATAAATCAAAGTTATTATACCCATCTTTAAGTAGAATCTTGTGTGCAGATTTTGGGCTGTGCGTTTGCCTGGGTTTTGGGCATAATAGAAAAAAGCGTGGCAAGGGGTTTTCATGTTTCAAGTCAGTTTGAAGTTCAGGGGTCTCAAAAATCTGGGCAAAGGGCTTTTGAGCTTTGGTCTGGTTTGGGGCAGCACTTTTGCTGCCCAGGCCACATCAGTGCCCAAGCCCCTGCTGCCCGAGGGAGCCCGTGTTCAGCCTGATATTTCTGACCCACCGGCCTGGATTGCGCATTTGGCAGAAGCCGATTACCAACCTATTCAAAAAGCCTGTCAGCCTTTCTTCTTACCTGCTCAGGGCGTGCGGCGCGGTACCCTTCTGCTTTTTCATGGCTTTTCTGCCTGCCCACAGCAATTTTGGGGCTTGGCCCCACAGCTGGCGGCCCAAGGGTTTGCCGTTTATGCCCCTCTTTTGTCGGGGCATGGGCGCCAAGCGCAAGGTCAACCCGGTGCTTGGCAGGATACTTCAACGGAGCTTCCAGGTGAAAAGGATTGGCAGCGTTACCAGCGGCAGGCTCTGCAATTGGCTGAGCTCATGCCTTCTGAGGGCCTGCGTGTTGTTGGCGGGCTTTCTGTGGGGGCTGCTGTGGCTGCCAGTGCACTGATTCAAGCCCCCCAAAGCTTTGACCGGGGCATTCTCTTAACGACGCTCTTTGATGTCAATCGTCCCCAGAGCCAGATTTTACCCTTGTTCAGCTCGCTGGTGCCAGATTTTAATACGGATTGGGGGCCTAGTTGTGAACTGGAGCGAGAAGGTGGGCGTGGAGGCTATTGTCAGTTCCGCTTGCGTCATCTGCGTGCTGTGCAGCGTTTGGGCCAAGAGACCCTGGCTCAGCTGAATCAAATTCAGGTGCCCGTGCAGATTGTGGGAGTGGAAGACGATGGCACGGCCAGCAATTTTGCTCAGCTTGAAGCTCATCGGCGTTTGTCCCAGAGTCAGATTTGTTTTTTTCAAAAGGGGGCCAACCATTCTCTTTTTTCGCGTTATGACAGCCCACATGAAGATAAGTTCTGGCTTACTGCACTGGAGCGTATGACCGTGGCCTTTGTTCAAACGGGGCAGTATTTTCATGCCGAGGGTCAGCCTGAGGGGGAACCCCGCTGCTCCCTGGAATAAAGGGCGATGCCTTTTTTTAACTATTCGCTCAATGTTCTTGTTTTGCCGTTCTTGGCGATTTTATTTGGATTTGCCTTGATTCAGATTGATCGTGAAAAGCGTTTTTCAGCCCGAAATCGCAGGCTCATTTTATTCGCTTGGATCGTTTTTTTGGGCTTGATTGTGAGCTATAGTCTGAAAGCTGTTCAGACCCTGGATTTTTTCCGCAGCTTGAAGTCAGCGCAAGTAGAGAATATTAGCTTTTACGATGAAAGTCAGGATTATGCCCGCTGCCGTCCTGAACGGGGCAGTTTGCCTCCTGCCTGCAAGGTTTTGGAACTCACCGATCCCGTAGAGATTCAGGAATTGGTAATCACTTTCAAACAGGCCTTGCCCTATGCTCCCAACCACGAAAGCGCGCGTAAACGTTATTTGCTGCGCATCGGACTGAAATCAGGGGAGGCCCTTTGGCTGATTTTGGGAAAAGGCAACCGCCAGCGTTCCGATACGGCTTGGTTGGAATTTTATAGCCAGATTACCTCGGGTTGGGCTTATGGCGTTTATCTTGATGAGGCACTCTATCAGGTTTTGCTCAAACAGAACCGGCTACCGAAGTGGCAGCCGGTTTCAAAAACGCAGCCGGATAGTTGAGATACAGGCTTAATCCTGCATCAGGGCTTCGATCTGATCCACTTCCTTGACCACGCCAGCGGTCAGGTTGCGGTGACCGTCTTCGGTGACGAGGATATCGTCTTCGATGCGGATGCCAATATGCAGAAATTCATGGGGAATCTCTCCGGCCAGATGGGGCCCAAAATACAGGCCCGGCTCAACCGTCAGCACCATGCCGGGTTCCAGCTTGCGCCAATTGCCATCGGCGTCTTTGTAATCGCCCACGTCATGCACGTCGCCGCCCAGCCAATGGCCGGTTTTGTGCATATAAAACTTTTTATAGCTTTCCTGGGCGATCAACTGTTCGGGATCCCCTTCTAAGAGCCCCAATTCGACCAGACCTTCGGTCAGATGGCGCACGGCGGTGGTATGGGGATCCATAAAAGTATTGCCGGGTTTGACCATTTCAATTGCGGCTTTCTGGGCCTTGAGCACCAGTTCATAGACTTTGCGCTGCACAGGGCTGAATTTGCCGTTGATGGGAAAGGTACGGGTAATATCTGAATTATAGTAACGATATTCTGCGCCGGCATCGACCAGCAGCATTTCACCGTCACAGAGCTTCTGATTGTTTTCGATATAGTGCAGAATGGTGGCATTCAGCCCGCCGCCGACAATGCTGGGATAGCCGGCACGGGACTGCTGTTTGCCAAAGGTATAGTCAATCAGGGCCTGCACTTCGTATTCATACATTTCGGGTTTGACGGTTTTCATGACCTGGGTATGGGCCTCAACGGCAATATCTGCAGCCTTTTGCATCCATTCAATTTCGATCGGCTGTTTGTGCAGACGCATTTCATTGAGAATTTCACCGGGATCATGAACATGTCGGGGGGCAGACACACCGTTTCTGATCTGTTTGCGAACGGCATTCAATGCTTGCAGCACGGTTTTATCAAAGTTTTCATCGTGGCCCAGGGCATAGTAGAGATGCTCGGTATTGGCCATCAGTTCAGGCAGTTTGCTGTCCAGTTGGTCAATTGTATAGGCGGCTTGTGCGCCATAGACCTGGCGAATGCCATCGACCCCCTGGCGGAAACCATTCCAGATTTCTTTTTCAAGATCGCGGGGCAGCACGAACATGGTATAGGGGGTGGGGGAGTCGGGGGCCAGAACCAGTACGGCATCGTGCTCTGTAAAACCTGTTAAATAGCGCAGATAGCTGTTCTGGCGGTAAGGATAATGCACATCATGGCTATAGGTGGCTTGAGGTGCGCTGTTGATAATTACCACGCTTTTGGGGGGCAATTGGGCCAGCAGGCGTTTGCGGTTTTCACTGTGAAATTCCAGGTTCAACATGATCTTCTCCAATTATTCGTTTTCGGCAGGTTCTTCGGTTTGGGCCTGAATCCAATCCAGGTAGGCGGTTAAACCGCCCAGAATGGGCAGGGCGATGATTTCGGGCACTTCGTAGCTGTGCAGGGCCTGGACTCTTTGTGTGAGTTCAGGCAGGCATTTCTGGCGGGTTTTGATGATCAGCAGGTACTCTTCATCATTGCAGATTTGACCCATCCAGCGGTAGGTGGAATGCACAGGCCCAACCCGGTTGACACAGGCCGCCAGATTTTCCTGAACCAGGGCATCAGCCAGTTGCTGGGCCTGCTCCAGCGAACCAGCGGTGATATACACAACGCAGTATTCGGTCACGGCAATTCTCCTTCGCGTGGATCTGCCTCCATTCTAGCACTGCGGCTTGCGCGCGTGTTAAGCTGGAAAAATGATACAAAAAAAAGAATTCCCCCCTTTTCCTGAAGCTTTAGAACCTGAACTTGAACGGCTTTGTCGGGTTTTGGAAAACCCTGAAGCCTTTGATGTGGCCGACCCCTACTGGCCCAAATGGCAGGCCGTCTGGTGGCCGCTGGCTTTTCTGCTTGAAACAGGTCAGCTTAGCAGGCTTTCGCAGGCGGTTTTTGAACGCTTCGCGACCTTGATCGACCAGCATTATCTTCATCACTTTCCCCAGCTCGAAAGTGAGTTACCTGCCGGTTGTGACCCCTACCGTCAGATCATCTGCCATTGCGCTTTGGGCACCGCAATCCAGATCGTGCAGGCCGGGGGGCTCGATCCGTGGCGGATTTGGCCCTGGCTGAGTGAGTGGTTCAGCCATTACCAATTGCCTGATGGGGGCTATAACTGCGATGAACAGGTTTATACCCATTCCCAGCGCGCTTCGCTGGTTTCAACTTTGCCCATGCTCGAAGCCCTGCTGCTCAAACCAGAACGCAACGCGCAAGAAGAAACGCTTTTGAAAAAAGGCCTGGATTCTCTGCTGCGGCGCAAACTTTACCAAAGCTCACAGGGGGCCGTGATTGACCCGCTTTGGCTTCAGCCGCTTTTTCCACGTTTTTACCATTACGATCTGTTGCGGGCCCTGAAGTTTGTCTTGCGTTGGCATCAGCAGCAGGCAGCGCCTTTGCCTTTGGAAGTGTTGGAGCCAGCTTTGGTTCATTTACGTGCTGAAACAGGTTGCCCCACCCCACAGAGCTGGTATCCAGGGCAAGACAAAACCCTTGCTCTCAACGCCGAGGGAGCCTGGAAATTTGGGGCCCCCGTGACGCTTTTTCCGCTGCTGGCGGCCTTTCTTGAAGGGGGCTACGCGCAGGCTTGGATTGCATGGGAGTGGCAGGAAGTGGAGCGGTTACTGGGTTAAGGCGGTTTATTCGTTGAAGATGGGTATATCGTTTGTTTTCTAATTTTGATGGGGGTATTGGGGAATGAAATTCTCTTCTCAATTTTTGTTGGGGATAGTGGCTTTAAATTCTGTGTCTATGCCGGCCTGTTTGGGCGCAGAGTCTGCAAAAGGCCGTCAGTAAAGATCAACCGGAGCAAGTCATTGAATGGTTGAAAGAGCATCCTGAGGACCTGAATCGTTTTGTGATCTGGACAGGTCATTATTTCCCTTTACTGCACTGGGCTGTTTGGAGGGGCGATGTAAATTAGTTCAATTGCTGTTGCTGCAGGGGGCAAACCCCAATGATAAAGCAAGAATGAATGGGAATACAGCTCTCATCGAAGCCTCAGAGAAGGGGCCTTGGAGTTAGTAAAACTCTTGTTAGAGAAAGGGGCTAATCCCAGAGATAAAAACAATGATGGCTTTACTTCTTTGATGGCTGCTGCCTGTAGCGGAAATCTCGATATTGTCAAATTGCTGTTGGAGAAAGGAGCTCGTCTCAGTGATGTAAGTGATTCTGGATATACCTCTCTGATGTGGGCTGCCAGATTTGGTCATCTTGAGGTTGTGAAAGTTTTATTGGAAAAGGGGGCAGACAAAAATATTGAAGATAAAATAGGAAGAACAGCCCTGGGTTATGCTGAGTTCTCTTACAAGTAAAAAGCAATCGAGATTCTCAAATAATGCTTAAGTCAGAATTATCGTAAGCATTTTTCTCTATTTTATTTTTTAGCATTTAACAAATTTATGATAACTTTTTGTTGTGTTTGGATATTTTGAAGGCATTTTGTGATTGCTTGTGCGGGGTGGGGGTGGGTGTTTGTTAGTCCTTGCAGTTCTTGGGTTAGCCATTGAAGCCTTTCTTCCGCGCACATGAAGGCTGTTTTTCCATTTCTGTCTGGCATATCTGGTTTATAGCCTTTTTCAAGGAGAAAAACGACATTTTTCAAGCTGCCCTGTGAACATGCGCATTGTAAGAGTAGATCTGTGTACCTGTTTAAACTAGCGTTTTGTGTTAAATCTTGAGTTTTTTCAAAAAGATATTGCAAGACATCCACCCAATCATTATCAATGACTTGCCAAAAATACAATGCCCAATCAATGTTTTTCCATGAATGTTCAGCACTTACCAGAGCATCGGATAGGGTTGCACTGATCCCAAGTTTGGATAAATATTGAGCCATTTCGATATTTTTATTTGCCTGTGCAGAACGGAGTGCCAGATGTTTTTCCAGGGGGTCGAGAAAGTCGCATTGATCAGATACTTCAAATAAATAGTCTAAAATTCTCAGATTTTTTTTCTTGAGTGCACTCTTAAAAATGATTTTAGCCGAGTATTGATCCAGGTTTAACTGTGCGCCACGCTGAATCAGAAATTGAAAAAAATCATAGTGTCCTTCATTCAAGGCTATGATGGCAGAAGTCCAGCCTTCTCTATTAACATAATTTAACTCAATACCTTTTTCGACAAGATAATATGCAAGATCGAGACGATCAAATTCGATGGCTAGATCGAGGAGCGATTTGAGATTTTCTGAGCCTATTTTTGTGTTGAGTGGGATATCCTGGGGAACTTGACGAATGAATTCTTGTTTGGAAATTGAAGAAAAAATCTGGAATAACTGTTTCATCTTTTGTTCAAGTCTGTAGTTCTCCAAAATAAATTCAATCTCAGCATCTGTGGAATATTCAAGGGTATCTTGTATATAAAATTCCTGATCAAAATTTTCAATATAGATATCTTGTGGAAAAAGTATATGAAGGGTATCCCATTTATAATCAAACCAAATCAGTTCGGCACAATCCGAGAATACTTCAACAAAAAAGGTTTGAGCTTCAGAGTGACTTGTCAAAAAGTCGCTGAGTGAAGAAAGGGGGCATAAAAAAGAGAGGTTTCCCCATTTTTTCCCCACACTCATGGACGTATGAAAATAGTTAATGACCATTTGCGATTGATCTTTTTGTAACTCGATGCAGGAGGAGAGGCGTTTTTTACACTCGAGTTTGGCCTGAAATTCCTGGCTGATGGGTACAATAAGGCTCAGATTGTTTTTCAGGCATTCTGAATCGGACTCAGGATTTTTGAAGCCGTAAGCAAGATAAGCAGGCGTTTGGGTGGTCGCCATGACTCCGCTGATCTCTTTACAGGGCTCCCATACCCTTTGACTTTTGAACTGAGCCCGGGACTGCTCTGTCAGAACAGATAAAAGTTTTTGATAGACTTCATTGGCTTTGTTTGCGGCAAAGGCTATTTCCATGGCGTAATTCAGGCTCATTTATTTCCTCAAATCCAGCATGAAATGGTGGGAACTCAAGTCAAATTGGCCTTGAGCTTTTCCTGCTGCAGAACGCTTTCCCCGCCCAGGGCCTGAATCCATTTGAGTACATCGGCATAGGGAAAGTGCCGCGAAGTTTTCTTGGTGCAGATCGCCATTGAGCACGATTTCACCCTGGAGTCTGTTTTGAATATCTCTTTGCCCGGTTTGAAGCAATCCATTTTTATCTTCAAGCTGCAGATCGAGATTAGCCTGTGCATAGAGCTGGCTCATATCGAGTTTGGGGCGGGCTTTGTCCTCGGCTGCAGGGGCTGTGGTATGGATTTCGCAAGGCTGAAGCGTGCTGGGGTCGGCTTCACAGATCGGAGCTTCAACAGGTTCGGGCCGGCAGACCTGCTCTTTGGGCTGCAGGGGATTGAAAAAGGGGGAATCAATGGGCTGAACCATGGGCCTACTCCTTGCCGGAAAAACTGGGGATAGCGCTTTTATCTGCGGGGATTTGTTTGAACTTTCTGGTTTAAATCTGGATTTAAACAAAAATTGAGGTTTTGAGAAAAGGGTTTCAGGTTTTTTCGACAATATGATGCAGTCCACCATGATTTGCCATTAGCTCGCTGTACAAAAAACCAGGAAAGAGGGGCGCTTGGTCGAGGCTTTCGCAGGGCAGCCACTGAAAAAGATGCTCTTGATGGGCTTCTGCCCGCACAAAGCTGGGCTGGGTCAGCAGGGCATGTTCTGCTGGCAACTTCACCAGATAATAAAAACAGAGTTCATGGTAGCTTTCTTGAGAGACAGCTTCCGTAAAAAAGTTTTCATGCACCCAGCGCAGGTGGGCGCTGTATTCGCTCAGTTCCAGTTCTTCCTGAAGTTCTCTTTGCAGCGCTTCTAAGCTGGTTTCCTGCTGTTTGACCCGTCCCCCCGGCAGGTAGTAGTAGGGGGCCTCTGTTTCTTTCATGGCCAGAATCTGATTGGCATGCAGAATCACGGCGGCGACGCGGTAATTGAAGCGCCCCTGTGGGGTGAGAAAACTGAGATCGCTCATGTCAGTAAGCTTTAGAGATACTGCCCGTAGGCTTCAATTTTGTTTGCCAGACGTTGTGCCAGAAAAGTATTTGCGAAGCCCAATTCTGCAAGAATGATGCGGGCTTCGGCCTGGTATTTGGCGATCTTGGTATGGTCCCAGTGGCTGGGCGGTTTTTGCAGATTGGTAATGCGGTCGGCGAGTTTGACCATGGCGATTTCGGCCTGACCCGTGGCGCGGATCCGGGCCAGGGAATCCTGCATTTGTTCGGCCTTGGCCAGACTTTTGTCTTTGCTCAGGGCGCGTACCCCTTGGCTTACCGCTTGACCAAAACGTGCTTCAAGTGTGCTTTGTGGGGTATCGGTATCTTCCAGTACGTCATGCAAGAGTGCGCATTGCATTGCCAAGTTGACATCCCAATCGCCAGGGGCTTGGGCCCAGGCATGTAAAATTTCCATGGCCACCTGGGCCAGATGCACGGTGTAATTGGCGGGGCTGCTTGGCAGTTTTTGTTCGGCATGAGCTTCGCCTGCAAAACGCAAAGCGTTCTGATAATCTTCGGGATTCCACATCTGGAGTTTTAGGGCGCTTCGCTGGCAGCCTGAGCGGCTCCATAGGTCAGCAGGGCACCCAAGCCGCCGACAGCGGCGGCAGCCATGCCACCTTTGCCCAGATAGGCGGTGGCGGCAGCAGCACCAATCGAGAGCATGCCCCCTACCGCCGTGGTGGCGCGGGCATCGTCAGAAAGTGAACTGGAACTGAGTTGGCCGGCCAGAATGCCTGCTCCTGCGAGGGTGACTCCTGCCGTCAGACCCATCGTGGTTGCGGCTTTAAAACTGGTGATAATGCCGGCAGGAACGGCCAGACCAGCGAGGGCTTTGCCGCCATCCATCACATCGTCTTGCGCAGGGGGCGAAAGCGGGGCGGGCTGATAATGATCCTGGGGTAAAGCCGGCAAGGGTTTGGGCGCCACTCTGAGGCTGGATGCAGGGGCCGGCCGGGGCTCCAAGGGAGTAATGACCTGAATATTTGAATTGACCTGCATGGAAATACCTCATAAAGCTTTCATATCCATATTATCATGAAATTTATCTGAAAACTTGCGATTTTTCGCAATCTTAAGGTCGATTTTGGAATCCAGGAGGCTGTGGGGCTTGGTAGGTAGGTTGCCTGAACTGGTTTTGCGGGGCTTGGTAGCTGGGTTGCCTGAACTGGTTTTGCGGGGCTTGGTAGCTGGGTTGCCTGA